>JBHPDT010000040.1:0-16364 GCA_042577545.1 Candidatus Omnitrophota bacterium
TTCACTATGGAATAATCTTGATCGCTAGGTATGGAATTAATTATATCGTTGAGGTACATCTGAGAGAACCAAAGATAAACTACTAGAGAGAGCTCAAAAAGGCTTATGGAATGGCGGTAATGTGCCTTATGGTTATAGATCGGAAAATAAACGCTTGGTAGTAGATAAAACGCAAGCTATGGTTGTAAGAGAGATATTTGAGACCTATGTGCAATCAAAGTCTAGAGATTGCTTCGCACCACTTTGTGGTGCTCGCAATGACTTAAGTGGACACGGCATTAGTAAAGGGTGTATGGCATATATGTTAAGGAATCCAATCTATACAGGTAAGATCAAGTATGCAGGCAAGCTTTATCAGGGTATCCACCCTCCTATTATTTCAGATGATTTGTTCAATCTAGCACAGACTATTCATAAGAAAAAGACTCGAACAATGCGCTTGTATAAGGAGTATGCCTTAGGTAGTCTCATACGGTGCAAAGAATGTGGCTCTCTTATGACTCCATGTCATACGAATAAGATAAAAAAGAATAAAAGAATTCGTTATTACTACTATCGATGCACAAAGACATTTAAAAAAGATTGGGGTGGGTGTAACATACGGCAGGTTAGTGCTAACAGATTAGAAGATTATATCTATCAGAATTTAGAGCGGGTTTCTCTGGATAAGCATTATATCGATAGTTTGATATTTAAGCTTAATAACACGCATACGAGCGAGCGAGCAGGACTCGAACTAACAGACGAGTCCTCTAAAATCTCATCTGATCTTGTACAACAAAACCTTAAAATCCTTATAGACGGAGCTTCAAAAATAACAGAAATTGATAAGAATATATGGTATAAAAAATTCATTAAAGGGATAGATTATTCTAAAGAAGAGATTGTTATATCTTTATATTATTTAAGCGGTTTTGAAAAAGAGGCAGCCAACATCCCGGCCAGCGGCCGGGTGGGGGCGGCCGCTGGCCGGAAACGTAGTTTACCTTTGGGCAAAAAAATTCCCCTTATCTCTAGAGATAAGGGGAAGGATAAGAACTGGCTCCGCGCGCACCCCAAAAATCCGAACTTTTCAATAATTATTTATGTGGGGCTTAATTATAAGAGGAAAAGCGGGAGGAATAGTATTATTTTTAAATAATAGAGAGCAGCAATAGGTTACTCTTAAGTGCCTTCTAAACGCCATATTTGGTAGGTTTTTCTAATTCCTCCAGCAAGGCATTGACTTCTTTCTTTAAATCTACCATCTTTAGTTCCCTGTTGACTGTACTCTTATAGTATATTTCCAAATCGTGCATCTTTTTTCTTAGTTCCTTTTCAGCTTCCTTGCGTTCGGTGATATCCAAAACATATTCAATCATCTGGATTACATTACCGCTCTCATCAAATATTGGATCTCCATGTACCTCCACTATTCTTTCTTTACCCTGTTCATCGTAATGAATGTGCTCCATTTGTACCGGTTTTTTAAGGCTGATTACTTCACGCATAGGACAAGGATGCTTTCCTTTGCATGGCTTTTCTTCTCTGTGAGTTACTTTATAACAATAAGAACCTTCAGCTATTCCCTTTTTTCTTGCAGCGTCATTAACCAATACTATTTTGTAATCAAGACCAATGAGATAAAAAGGTACGGAAAAAGAATTAATTGTTCTTTCCAGTAATAGTTTTTTATTTTCTGCATTTTCTGCCATATCATCCACCTTTTTGAACTATTCTACATCAATCGAGTAGGAGGCTGAGTCGCCCCAGCCGTCCTCTCACACCACCGGGCATACGGTTCCGTACCACGGCGGTTCATCTAGTTAATTGAAATTGACGTTGTCTATCCAGCAGTGCTACAAGTCCAATAGAGTCAAAATACTTCTTCGGGCATGCTTCATTCATATGTGAAGCACCCGAGTTCCACCATGCTCCTCGTCCGTTTAACGCTGATTTTCTCGCTCTTTCCCTAGAGATGCCTCGAGCTATCAGTTTCTTTGTCCTTGTCAGGCGGCGTTTCCATTGCCTCCATAACATAGATCGAAGCCTTCGCCTCAGCCATCCATCAAATTCCTCATACACTAACTTTGTTTCACCCAGCCTGAAGTAATTGCTCCAACCTATCAGTACTGGATTTAGCTCTGTTTCGATAAACCGTTTGATGTTTTGGCCTTTGCCGACACGGAATTTTGCCTTGAGCTTCTTCTTAAGACGCTTCATTGACTCAGCAGCCACTTTAAGCTTAGGCTCCTTATTCGACGTCATAGAGTACCCCAAGAATTTTCCCTTCCATGGGCGGCCTATTCTACTCTTATCACGGTTTACCTTGAGCTTGAGCTTGTGTTCAAGGTATGCTGTGATGGATGTTAGCACACGTTCTGCCGCCTTCTTGGTTCTGACATAGATGTTAAAATCATCCGCGTACCGGCAGAAGTCGTGTCCTCGGCGTTTTAGTTCTTTGTCTAGATCATCCAAAATCACATTCGACAATAACGGTGAGAGGGGACCCCCTTGTGGTGTCCCTTCCCTGTTAATTGTCGTTAATCCACCCTCCATGACACCGGCTTGTAAGTACCTTCGGATAAGCAATAGTGCCCGCTTATCCTTTACTTTACGCGCCACTCTTGCCATAAGCATGTCGTGATTTACACGGTCAAAGAACTTCTCCAGGTCTATATCTACGACCCAGCGTTTCCCGTTGGCTACATATGCCTGCGACTGTTTTATCGCCATATGCGCGTTACGTCTGGGGCGAAAGCCGTAGCTATATTCTGAGAATCCTGAGTCAAATATTGGGCTCAGAATCTGGTGGAGTGCTTGCTGTATGAGTCTGTCCAGTACCGTCGGTATCCCCAGGGTCCTTTTTCCCCTACCTTGCGGCTTGGGTATCTCGACCCTGCGTACCGGGTTTGGTTTGTACTTACCCTCAAGCAAGCTCATTTTGATCCCTGGCCATTGCTCCTTAAGATAAGCCCTTAGGTCAGCCACCTGCATATCATCTATACCAGCAGCCCCCTTGTTCTTTTCCACACGGTGCAATGCCTCTGTCATGTTCTTGCTCTCGACCACTGCTTCCATCAACTGCGTCTCTTTCGGATTAAAGTATTCTTTCTTTGCCGTGGTATTTGCCACACCGCACCCATACCCTTGTGAGTTCCGCCCACTATCTTTTGAGCTGGTTTTGGACTTCTCAATCCTCTTTGTCTGTGACTTCTCTACCATCGAAATTCAAGTCTCCAATCCACAACTACATGTTCGGGCCTTCAGTGAGGTCGATTCACCTAATATGCCCTCTGCTGACTTCTGCCAACTCATTCCGTTGCCTCTTGACAACAGTAGCGCTTGGCAAGCTGGCAGACCTCCCCGGGTAATGCGCACATACCTTCACACTTATACCTGCCGCATCTACGTCCATGCTTTCCGTATAGGTATTGGACTTTAGAGATAATGGCCTCCTCATCCAGCATGACCGCCTCTTATGCGATTCCTGTTCGTCAAGCCAGTGCTTTGCCTGCAGCTTCCTTCAGATTCTACCTCACGATAGACACCCTTGCCGTCTAGCTAGCAGTTCCCCCTATCGGGTCTGCGGGAGATTTTCACTCCTTAGTATATGCGCCCTACCGGGCGCACAACAAAAACCCGTTGCAACTATTTTAATTGCAACGGGTTAAATTGGCTCCTCGTTCCAGAAACCAAGCGCATCATTTCAAGTGCCAAACTAAGAATACCTATTTATATGCAATTCATTAGACAACAATTAGTTATAATAACAGGCGAATTGCCCTACAACCTCAAGACCGACAAAAGGATCACCAAAAAGCTCTTAAAAGAGGCTGAACCGGCAATCCGGAAACCATCTCCTCTAGAGGAAGCCTTAAAATATGCTGAAGTGCTTAAAGAGCCGTCTGTTGTCTCAAGAGCCCAGGTTGGTCAAAGATTCGGTGTAAGCAGGGCTCGTGTATGCCAGATACTTAACTTACTGGAACTGGATTATACCATACAGAAATACCTTCTGTCAATTAAGGATGCAAAAGAACACAATTACTTTACTGAAAGAAAGCTACGGCAGGTTACGGTTGCAAAAGATAATCATGAACAGATAAATAAATTTAGTGAGCTTGTGAGGAATATGAAGATTTAAGCCAAACCCGTTCATCTGCCAGCCAAAAGTCCTGAGGCAGATTTTCTTGCTCATATTAATATAATCTTGATTTATTAATTATCTTTTATCCCCAATATTCTCCAGGAGGCCCAGTCTAATGGGACTTCACCTGCATAATAAGGTCTGCGGCTACAAGCCGATCCCATAACCTATTTATCTTCCACTGACAGTAACTCTGCCCTATTATCTGTAAAGCGAATTATTTTATATTTCACATAAGGCACTAGGGTTGACTGTACACTGAAGTTTCTTAATCCAATATCCAAAAACAATTTTGTAAATTTAAGATTGCCTGCTAACTCTCCACAAATACTGCATTCCTTACCAGCCTCTTTAGCTTTTCGGATAATGCCTTTAAGAGCGTTAACAACAAGGTGATTTCCAGCCTTATAATACTCAGAAACTTCTATTTTTTCTCTGCCAGCAGCCATGATATATTGCACTAGATCATTGGTCCCTATACTTAAAAAATCAGAATGCTCAAGCAGCTCATCAATAAACATAAGAGCCGCTGGGGTTTCGATCATGGCTCCCAGAAAAAGGCCTTCGTTAAAAGGTATTTTCTCTTTACCCAACTTCTCCTTTTCCTGCGAAAAATACCGCCGGACTTCTATCATATCTTTCGGGAGAGTAACCATCGGGACAGAAACCTTCACGTTAAATTTTGCGCTCAATCTTAGAAAAACCCGTAGTTGCATCTCTAATAAGCTGGGGTATTTTAAAAGCAGCCTTATGCCGGTTAAACCTAAAGCTGGATTATTAATTTCAACAATATCCAGAAATGGCAAGGTTTTATCTCCGCCAATATCTAAGAGTCGAAGATTAACCTCTTGATCGCCCACACAATTCAAAGCCGCAACTAATTGTGAATAGAGATTTTCTTCAGCAGGAAAATTTTGGCTATCCATATAAAGCGGTTCTGTACGATAAAGACCAATACCATCCGCATCGCAATCTATCGCCATTTTGATATCACTTAAAGAAGATACATTCGCGCTTACTTTAATTAACTCTCCATTAGTTTTTAAATCGATATTTTTAATGCGTTCTAAAACTTTGAGCCTTTTACTTAATCTCTTTTGAATTAATAACGGATAGGATTCCAACTCATCCTGAGTTGGATTAACGATAATTAGCCCCTTGTCACCATCAACAATAACCCTTGTTCCCCGAGAGAGTGAATCAATTGGGACATTTATTTTTGAAACAAAAGGAATATCCAATGCCTTTGCAAGAATCGCAGAATGCGAATTTTGCGTTCCTTCAACTGTAACAATGGCTTTTACATTTTTTATATTAAAGGAGGCGGTGTCCGAAGGAAGGAGTCTATGCGCAAAAATTACAGACTCTTCAGAGCGATTCAAAGCACTATTTTTGTTAGAACCTCCTACTAACGCTCGAAGAAGACGCCTGCCGACATCAATAACATCATTTGCCCTCTCCTGAATGGCTGATATCCCTTGACCCTTTATCTTTTTTTCCCACTTTCCAAATACCTCCTGGACAATTGGTTCAACATTATGCCCCTTATCCTTTAAACTCTTTTTAATATCCTCAACCAATTCTTCGTCTTTTAAAATCAATTGATGAACGCCAAAAATCTCCGCATGTTCTGTACCGATCTCACTAGACACTTTTGACTTTAATTTTTCTAGATCCCCATCAACCTTGTTAATCGCTGTTTGAAGTCTTTTAGGCTCTTCTTCAACTTGTTTTTTAGTTAAATTTTTTTTCTCGATTTCGCGCGTTAAAATGTCCTGATAGTAAAACACTCGTCCTACGGCAAAACCACTTACAATGGGTTCACCATGAATAACCATTCGCTTCGGATTTGATCTTGTCTTATTCAATTTAGAAATTATAGACTCCTTTAAATATCAAACAGATATTGCTTTTTAATTTAGGTTTATACATCATGTCGGGTTCGTTTTTCGTCATACATACGAGTATCAGCTTGCTCTATAAGATCTTCAATACTCTTCGACTCATCCGGATTATTGGCTGCAATGCCAACACTTAATTTAAGCCCACATTTTGGTTTAAAATCACGTTCTGCTTCTTGTAATTTCTTATTTAATCTATTAGTAAGAATATCAGCATTTTCTTCTTTAGATTCGAAAACCAGAATGGCAAACTCGTCTCCTCCAACTCTGCCAATAACATCAGAACCGCGGAATGTGGCTTTAAGCACTTTTGCAATACTGACAATCGCCTTGTCCCCTCCTTCATGCCCCAAATGATCATTGATCCATTTCATATTATCAAGATCTGCGTAAACAACCAAAAGTGCTTTTTTTGATCGAATAGCTACTTTCAAAAGATGGTTTGCGTATAGAATAAAGCCTCTTCTGTTATATAATCCCGTAAGCACATCGATATGGGAAAGTTTTCGCTGGATTTCTTCTGCCCCTTCTAACCTTTTACATTGAGAAGACATTGGCTTATAAACAAAAAGATATAATATTGGCAATAGGATAATTAATAGGATTAAGGCATTGATAATTGGAATATTAAATCTAGCTAAAGCCGGGATGCCCATGAAAAAATATTTAATGCAAAATTCAGATATTAATATGGAAAATATGAGTATAAGAATAGCTCTAAGAGGTGAATGATATTTTTGAAAATTATTCATTTTAAGTTTTCCTAACATAATGTTTGTTTTTTGCATATAACTATTTATACGTATACTATTATACAGGTTATATACGAATTTGCTACTTATATTAAATAGCCAGACATAAGGTTCGGGATATCATTAGAAAAATAGACTGGGACAAGCAATTTCAAATGTGGCGAGAACTTCAGCTAACCCTTCCTCAATAATCCAGAGATTAAACCGAGATAGCCACGCATATTATCCCAGTAACCACCCGAGATTACAAAGAACTCCAAACAACATCAGAGATATAACTGCCGAATGCGCAGGTAACTACAAAGTGGTTACTAGGGGACATATCAGAGATAAAGAGATAGATGTTGAGATTGCCGCGTCGGCCTTCGGCCTACTCGCAATGGTAACATGAAAAAGAACCTCCCTTCCGAGGAGGTCATAAGAGTAGCCTTTATGGCTAAGACCTTTTGTGATCTCGAGGATCAAATGGTATAATTGTTGTGATAAACACAAACGTACCATTAACCTTGAAAGGAGGTTCCATGAATAAGTATATAGGATTAGATGCCCATTCGTCAACATGTTCTTTTTGTGTGATGGATGAACACGGAAAAGTCCATGATAATGTCAAGATCGCAACTAATGGAAGATTATTAAGAGAATATGTGCGCAACCTATCAGGAAATAAGAAATTAACCTTTGAGGAATGTGAGTTAAGCAGTTGGCTGTATGAGATGTTTAAAAAAGAGGATTGTGAATTGTTGGTTTGTAACCCTGTAGAAAATAAAGTTTATAAAAAGGCCAAAACAGATAAACTCGACGCTAGGCAGCTGGCGGACTTATTAAGAGGTAATTTTCTAACACCAGTATATCACGATGGCTCAGAACGTGAAAAGTTCAGGGACATCATGAGTGGTTATCAACAGCTTGTTGATGATGCTACAAGAATAAAGAACAGGTACAAATCGCTATATCGCAAAGATGGGAAAAGGCCAATAGGCACAAAGGTATATAGTGAGGAAAATTTACTGGAAGGATTGAACCGAAAAGACCTTCAATTTGTCGGAAAACAGACGCATCAATTGCTCACAGAAATGCAACGAAGTAGACAGGAATATATATGTGAAATAAAAAAATACAGCAAAAAATTTAAAGAAATAAGATTTTTAAAAACATTGCCTGGAATAAAGGATATCCAGGCGGCAAAGATTGTAGCACAAGTAATTGATCCTGCAAGATTTAAAAATAAACATAAATACTTCAGTTATTGTGGATTAGTCAGGCATAGACAAATTAGCGGAGACAAGGTTTATGGCGATAAGAAGATCTGGGGTAATAGACCACTAAAATGTGTATATAAGATGGCCGCGAATTCCGCCATTAGAGGGGATAATGTCTTCAGGAAATATTATAATAACTTAAGAGATAATGGTACTGGCCATAAAAACGCCAGAAACGCGGTCAGCCGTAAGATCGCGGCAATAAGTTTGATCTTATGGAAGAATAGCGTGAAATTTAAACCAGAGATGGTATCAAACGGTATAATCGAGTAAACAGCACAAAATGAAGATCATCACATTTTTCTGTTTTCTTGAGAGAGGGATGAGGTCCAAACGTCATTGACCTATAAAGGTCCAACGCAATGGTTGACACGCCCTCGTTTAAATCAGAAATTACTATGCTCTTGGAGAGCACGAATAGATGACTGAAAATTGACCGTTTGTTAATATTTCACAAAATAGTAATCTTTAGAAAATAGAAGTGGTGATTGAAGAACTGTTAAAATCGTTAGCGGTAACGTATACCGGGAGGAAGCATGCGAAACATATGCGTTTTGCAGGTGAGGAAGTGTTTGTTCTTGACATGCTTTTTCATAGATGACGGTGTGTTGTTCGCGGCCAGAGGCCGCTCCTACGCTTGCCCTAACCTTTTGAAACGTTGGTAGATGCAAAAAGCCCTGACTAACATTTGTTAATCAGGGCTTTTCTTATCTCTCGAATTTTAGTTCGAGACATTAAACTGGCTCCTCGGGCAGGACTCGGCGCCTTCGCCGTCGCGGAGCTCCGGCTGCGGTCGGCCACTCGGTTGCTGTCGGCCGGTCTTCGACTTACGGCCTTTTCCTCCCGCTGGTCGGCGCAACCTCACTTCGAGTCCTACAAAGAACTAGTTATAAAAAACCCCAGGATAAACCTGGGGTTTATGTATTGTTCTGCTTCGCTTTGCAATGATTTAGTCATGGTAAAGCTTCGCAGGAACATTCTTCTTAGCATATTGCCAATTCCTTCGTAGCCCTACCATTATTTTTAATAATAGCAGGGCGAAGAAGAATGGCTCCCCGGACGTAACACTCAGAGAACAAAATCAAAGATCGTAACTGAAACAATTTCTTGGTATTACAGATATTATAACAAAACAAAGACCCTCTATAAAGGACAAAAACCAGATTTTCTTCCCAAAGATCGAATTTCCACGCAAAGGGAGATACGTCATTATCTTTATTTTGAAAACTATTCTAACCCAATTGAAAAAGCCCGAGAAATACAGCGCCTTCTCGATAAAGATGGCTTAAGCCAGAACAAACTTGCTAATAAGCTCGGTATTTCCAGAGTCAGAGTAACTCAATTTCTCAATCTCTTAAAATTGCCTCAAGAGCAACAGGAATATATTCTCGCCAATGGTAAAACCAAGTACATAACTGAACGAGCGTTGCGAAAGAACGGTATATAGATTACGCCGATGAATAAACCATTTTCAACGATCTGAAATAAGCATCAACTTGTTTCCAGTCTGTAAGTTTAATCTGTGGGAGATTCCAGCTGAAATATCCTGAATAGGCCTCAACTAAGGCTTGAGGGTCTTTAGTCTCTGTATACTTTTTGACCAGCGGCATTAAGACATCATCTATAACCTGCCTTATAGCTGCCGGGATTATTTCTTCGCCTGCGTTTTGGAGCATCATTTCAGCGAGACTATTGATTGCCTCAGAGTAACCCTGACCTTTGTTGATGCAGGTTAATAACTCATTAAATTTGATACTGAAAACCAAAAAACCCAGGGGAGTTACATTGCAAAGACTTTGATCCGGTATAGCTAGATTCCAGACAAATGCTTCCTTTGTTAATTTGTCGTAAGCTTGTTGCTCTCTTTCCCTGATGCTGTCTTCTACAAAGAAATAGGTATTTCCATCCCATTTTTGAGTATCAGGATCAAGTTTGGATCGGGCTTCATCGATGCTTTTTACATATATTACCCGTGAGCGACGATTCAGGGAGACTAATCTATCAGCCATAACACTTAAACCGGTCATGTCTGGTGCCACTCCAATACCTTCTAATTTTGCTTCCCCTAAGCGTTTTTCATCATCAATCACAACAACAGCTAGAACTTGTTTCTTTTGTAACTCACGAATGGATTCTTTATGTCTCAGCTCTGATCGTGTAACTCGCTCTTGATCTGACTGGGCTTTGGCTACATCAATACCCGGTCGATCACTTCTTCCAATGCTATTATCAGTTACAACATTCTGTCCATTTGGAGACAAACGGCTACCAGCAGAAGATGCGCTGTTATCTGGACGCTTCCAGCGTTTAATAAGCTCACGAATAAAAACCTTAAATTCAATAGTATGGGATAATTGCTCTTTGATAGCCTGTTCTCTCTCAGCAGTTAAACGACCTTGTTCACTTAAATCATGCAAACTTGAAGATAATATTTTCATCCTATTCAGTGGCTGCCTGAAATAGTGTGCCATGCCGCCTTCTAGCTCACTTAATTCATCAATCAATCCTACAAGTAAGTAATACTTCTTCGTTTGATCAATAAACTTTTCACTTGGAACTGCGTCACCTTTTTCGGTCAGTATTCTGTGTTTTTCATGTAATTCGTCAAGACTTAAGCGTTCATATTGTTCTACAAAGACTTGCTCTTCTTCGGATTCAACTAGCCATGTTCTGGGGTCAACTATATCGGACGATATTTTTCTCTCCAAATCCTTCCTGCGAGACCAGACTTCATCAAATGTTTCACCGTTGCTATTCAAAATTGCTTCGCCTGCCATGCGACTAATTTGAGATGAGGATTCAGATAATTCCTTAAAAAATTCTAGAGCTCTTTCGTAACCAAACCATCCTGTGTTTTTTGCAACCTCAAATCCCTGGCTTGAAGCCGCTATACCTTCAGCAAAGTTGAATCGCGGCTTAACACCTTCCGAATCCTTATATGTCTCAGCCATAAAACATTTAGAATTTGGAACATTTTCAAGTAAAGACGGCACCACATCTAGCAAATGGGTAATTAAAATTACAGTTGCTCCTCTTCGCGTAAGCTCCTCTGCTAAAGCACCTGTCAAACTTGCCGCAACAGATGGCTCGGTGCACCCCGAAAATGGTTCGTCCAATATTACGAGACTACTCGAAGTCGCGCCCTGTATAACCAATCTGCTCTTATTCAATAATGTTTCCAACGCGCCTCTATGCTGTTTCTTGCGTCCCCTTCGATAATCCATCCGTTCTTGCTCAATTAAACTACGTGATACGACTTGAATATCAGAAAAGTTACTAATCCTGACATTCTTAGCCGGCACAGGCCAACCTAATTTGGCTAGAGTAACTATTTGAGCTATCATCTTGGCAAGGGTGCTCTTGCCTCCAGTATTGAAACCGGTATAGATAGAAAGTGATCCTCTTTGCCCATCACGAGCGATATTAACATCGTTTGGAGTCTTATCGGGGCTGTTGGCAATAGTTGTATGCCAACCATCTTCTATATCAATTTTTCCTCTGACGTCTTCCGAAACAGCCAACGACCACTCGTTACTTCCTTCTAATTCTTTATAAAAATGCGCAATAGAACTTACAGCATATAAGGCGCAGATATTATGGATAAAATCTCTTTCGATATCGCTAGGCGTATCTCTGTTTATAATAAGATGCAAGGCATCTCTTAAACCCTCTCGCTGTACATATCTCATAAATCTCTCATTTTCACCACTATTCGTTAGAAACGCTTGTACTCTGCGGCTATATTCTTCTAAAACTGCAATACCGCTTGTCTCGCAAAAAGCTAATAGCTCTCTGAGTTTTTTAAATGTAGCTTCAATATCTACAGCTTTTACCTCGCCCATTTGGGGGTCAATTTTTGTTTTTTCAGCTTCAACATTGATTCTTAAGTGACTGTCTAGTGTTGACAAAGCTTCTGAATTACTTGCGAGATTTTGTATAGAAATGTGCCACTTACTGCCATCAACTTCATCAGGATGAGCCAATGCATACCTCATAAATGGGAATGCAAACTGCTTTGCTTCATCATCTCTATTCTTATCTGTTTCGGAGTGGAACTCTGCGTCACTATCATCATCCGCAGCATCCTCCTCAACCGGCATCTCTCTACCTAACATGCCCAGGAAATTATCTATTTCCAAAAAATGACGTTCGGACCGAGAATAAAAATACCCTCTATGCTTAGAGGGTTTAACTTTCTTAGGACCTAATTTACCCTTATATTCAAACTTCTCATGACCAAACTTTTCAGCAACAAAATTAAAATATTTTAATGCCAGTGCGGCAACAGGCCACTTACTCCTTATAGTTTCTTGAAGACCGTGGCTACTTGACGCAATTCCTGGGTCAAATTCATATTGCGACGCATACAAACCATCGGCCTGCTTCACCGTTCGAACCTGCAAAAATCTAATATCACGGTTTCGTTGCTTCAAAAGCTCTAAACCTCGCAATTGATGACTTGCTACAAGAGCTATAGCGCCCTTTTCTTTAAGTCTTTCTATAGTTACGCCAAAACACGATGCCGTTATAGCCGGCTCGCTGCTTCCGCCAAAAAGGTCATCATCTATAATGACAAAACTCCTTTGACCAGTTTTTTCAACCATTTGGCTACTGGCTTTCAAATCGGCTGCGAACTGTGAAGCTTCTCCCGCTGCTATATCGTATTGATCTACTCCTTGCCTTACGAAGGAAGAAAACATATCTTCATGCATAAATACATTGCCGGGAACCGGTATACCTGCTTGAACCATAAGAGCTATAAGTCCCGTTGTCTTCATAGTAACGCTTTTGCCGCCCGTATTAAGACCGCTAAAAACTGTGATTCTTGAATCTGTGTCTATCTCCAAAGATATTGGGTGGAATTCTCCCTCTATTTTCATAACAGGATTTGTTGCATTCGAAACTCTTAATAAAGACTTCCCTGTGCCAAATGAGGCGCTTTTATAACTATGTTCTTGGCGTAGTTTTGCTAAAATGCAGTTGCCTGCTAACAGAGATAGTTCCTCAAGTATTTTTTTAATGAATTCTTTCTGTGTATAACTCAGCTTTGGAGCAGAACTGTATACATAACTATACGATCCATCATATCTCCATCTCTTAAATATGTTGTCGTCCGGAGGAAAAATTTCGTTATAGGCCTTAATGGCTTCTTCGACAATTTTAAGGGCATGTCTTATTTCGGGGTTATCAAATTTTTCAATGACAGACCGCACAGTAGTTAAAAACTTTGGCAACTCTCCGGTTTCCGGCATCAAATATTGCGTATACATTCTCGTCTGTGCATCGTATGTTTTTTGTGAATGCTCCCAATCTCGAACTCCACTTAAAGCCCTGTCGATTAAAATATCTAATTCTCTTAATCCGCTATTCAGCTCGTCTACAGCTTTAGGCTTTGCAACAAGGTCTTCCTGTAGTTTATATGCATATTCTACGTCACGAAAATCCCGGTAGGGATTATGGACTCTATTGGTTAAAAACTCTACTCCGCACCCAGCTCCATTGGCTGAACTGAATAAACGAATCAATTCATCAACGCCAACATAGTTAGCAAAATCATGTTCGACATCAACCCTTGACTGGTCACTTTCCTGTCGCCTAGCACCGCGTCGTTTACGACCCGCAAAATCTCTATCAATTTTTAATCGTTGTTTGGGCGTGAGAAGCCATGTGTGGTTGGCACATTCGGCTGGGCCAGGAAACATAACTTCGCTAGCGAGTCTATTCTCTAGTGTATTAATCGAGTCTTGTTCATAGGCAACTCGGATTGCGTCCCCAAGCACGTGGTTTCGGTAAATATCACCGATTATTTCGTGGATGAGCCAGCTTATTCCTTCTCTGGTTAAGCCACCTTTACCATTACTGTGTTTTTTGTTTATTCGTATGCCTCGTCCACCCAGGTTCGCATCGTGTTTTACACCTTCCATGAATTGGATGAGAGGTTCATTCTCGCTGTTGTTGCCTCGTAAAGTAGCAAATAAACTATCCAAGGTTAATCCATAAGGGCTTCGCTCATTAAATCCAAGAGTTTTAAGGGTTTCTCTTGCTTCTTGAAGAGCATATTCAAGCCCTTCTGGACTAAGGGGGCTAAACCCAGCCTCTCCGATTGCTTGCATTGGTTTGTCATAAGCTTCTTCGTGAGCAAGATGGAATAGTTCGCGCCTTGTAATTGGGTGTGCTTCACCTGTACCAAATTCAAGAGGTTGTCCCGAGTTATCAAAAACATCGGTTAATATTACCCGCTTGCCATCGAGTATTATTTCTCTTACAGCTACTTCTGCATGGATAGCCTGGAGATTAGCTTTGTCCCATACTTCCTTGGATATTGCCTCGGAAAGAATACTACCAATACTCATAGTAGACATTGCAGAAAGCAGTTTGTCTCTTATGGGATTTGATGCTTTGCCAGCCAATAGCTTGAAGTAGGGGGCTTCGTAGTTTTTTTCATGTTCGAAATTCGGGAGAATTGAAATGTAGGAGATGTGTTGTTCTTTAAATAGTTCAATGAGGTTATTTGAATGAAATCCTCCTGTGATAAGTACCGCTATTTGAGGTTTCTTATTGAAGAAAGAGAAGCTTCTTTCAGAAAACTGTAAGCTCTCGAGGAATACTTTGTCTCTTTGGAAGGCTATTTTGTAAAATTTAATGACTTTTTCTCGGTATCCATCGAGAACATTTATCCGGCCTGATAGTGCGCCATCTTGCTCTTTGATGAATTGAAGGAAATTCTCTGCGCTAAATGACTCCTGATTATCTAAGTAGTATCGATAGTCATCCGGTGTTAGCGTGAAATTAAATATGTTTTGCTGTATAGTTAGGTTCTTGTCGAGTAGGGCGAGTTGTTTTTGCTCAAGACTTTTGTAAAGAGAGGTTTTTATCCTTTCTTCAAGCTCTGTTACTTCCTCCATCACTTTGAATGAATCTGCTGATTCAAACTTTGAGATATAGGCAATGTATTTTGTGAGTTGAGAGTACTCCGATAGATCGATGTTTATCTCATTGGCTCTTTCTGCAAGAAATTCGTAGAATTCCTTGTTTGTGACCTGCCCGAGCCTATACTCAAGAGTCTTTTTGGTTATTTCTTCGAATTCTATTTTGGAAAATAGGTCTTCAAAAACACGGATGAGATTTGTTCTTTCTTCATTGGCTTTGTCAAAGTCTATGCCTTCTTCCTGCTCAATGGTTGCCCTTATGAGTTTTATATTTTGAAGGTTGGATACATCTATTTTTTGCTCTTCTGCTTTTTGGATGAGATAGGCGAGGTAAATGCTGAGATCGAGGTTCCCGGCTTTAAACTCAACTGCTTTGTCATCAAATTCCTGTAATTCCGGGGAATAGATGTTCCTTTTTAGAAGCTCTAAAGAATATTTGAGCGCATTGAGCTGTTTTGTTATGAGTTCTTTATTCTCGAGAGCGTTTCTGTAAATACCAAGCCCCTCCATGTATAGCTTGACATCCTCGACACCCCAGAGTTTTACGTTTTGTGGATTATTGATGGCATAGTATTCAGCGCCGCTTACAAGACCTTCTTTAACGAAATAATCAGTTACCTGCCGGCGTATGTCCGTGTTTTTAATTTTGGTAAATACGGATAAATTGTAATCTCCGCTTCCGCCTTCAAGATTTAAGCGGTTTATGTCATACTTCTGGTTAAGGTGTTCAATGATGTCATTTATCTTGTGTTGGGCATAATAATTACAATGAGCATCCTGAATGTGGATAACAACTTTATCTGAGGTGGTTTTGTGTGTATCTTTTATTCGCCCTAAGGCTTGGGGTAAAGTAAATGTGTTTAGATTGAACGATTGGACAGCATTTGATCCTGCGGCTGGGTAAGACCAGGCGGTATCTACCGGCAATGAATTAAACAGAAAAGTGCACAGAGTGATGACGGAAACCACCACCTGATAAATCCTACTCTGTCTACATGTTCTTCGCCGTGTAATATTCATATTGTGTACAGCCTATACCATTTCATACAATAAGGTCTGGGATAGCGCCACCCAGCGCATGCATGGCAAACGCCACCACACACATGTCAGACCATAAAAAATGTATCGCTTGGATTTATTGCCGAAAATAGAGACAAAAAAAACCAAGCATGCCCTGATTCTAGGCAGCCTGGCTTTCTAGAGCGGAAATGTCTAGACCATGCGCTTTGCGCCCTTATGGGCAAATTACCCATAAAGTTGCCTTTATCTAGAATACAACTTAACATAAGTGTATCATATGTCTTTAGTTAGTTCAACAAAAATCCTGCTTACTTTTTTCTTCCATGATGTATACTAAAGTGTGTCCTTTGACAGTAGACTCTAAAGTTTTTACTTGA
>JBHPDT010000041.1:0-16177 GCA_042577545.1 Candidatus Omnitrophota bacterium
ACTCTTTGCTGTTAAAGAGTTACATGCTTTTCTTCACCCTAATTAAGAAAGAACCTTATTATTTGTCTAATTATGATAGTCATGCGCTCAAAGAAATCCTTTCATATCATACCTCTCTATCCGTCCGTCTTCGCCATGGTGCTTACGCCCATGGCTACGCCGGATTGCAACAAGACAGCTTTAACTTTGCCTAGCTGCCTACCAGGATCGGTCTGGGACGACACTATCCAGCTTCGGGAAGGATAATGCCGTCTATTTCCAGACCAAAAAGACAGAAGCCAAGCTACCATCTAGGTAACTTGGCTCTCTAGTAATGCGATCTAGCCCCGAAGCTTTGCGTCCCTACTTTCCAGTAGGTTTGCCTTTACCCCGTTAGAAAAACACGGAGTAAACCCCATTATTTCTAACGGGGTTTATCTAGATACTTATTATTAATTTAATAAAAGTATATCATATCTTACCATACTTGTCAACTAATAGTTAGTTTTCTTATAAGAAAATTAGAACCACTTGCCGGAGGGTTTATGTATCTGGATACTTAGTATAATAATGTCATCATCAAAAGCCTTGCTTTTAAAGAGATTTAGCTCATTTACCAGCTTTTGATTTATAATATCAACGTGATCATCGTGGTTGAGTCTTAAAAAATCCTCAAGCTTCTCCTTCCCGAATTGCCTGCCCTCTTTATTTTTGGCCTCAATTACACCATCAGTAAAGAGCAGGATCTTATCTCCGGCGCCGAATTCTATATCCTGCTGATAGATCTTCTCCTCATATAACGGTATTCCAAGCAGGCTTCCCTGCGAACTAAGCTGCCTGATACTAGATTCAGAGACCCTGTAGATATACTGATCCGGGTGACCATAATTAGAATAGATTAGCCTCTTCCTCTTAAAATCAAGCAATCCGCAAAAGGCGCTTAGATACATATTCATACCTTCAAAATCCCTGGTAATAAAGCGATCTAGTTCTTTAAGCAGCATGCCCGGCTCCATCTTCTCTCTGGCAAGACGCTCAAACTCAGTATGGAGTCTGTTAACAAGAAGCGCCGCGGATACGCCATGGCCTGTAACATCGCAGATTATAAATAGTAATTTGTCTTTATCAATAAAATGAAACTTAGCGTAATCACCACCTATATATGCCATAGGAAGATACATAACAGCTATATCAGCAAGATCGGTGCTAATAGATTTAGGAATAAGGGTCTTGTGTACCTTTGTAGCCAGATCCAGCTCCCTTTGCATCTTGGCGCTATTTGCCTCAACCTCTTTTAAGAGCACAAAATTCTCGATCTCCCTCCTGCTCTCATGCTTTCGTGTAACAAACGTTATGAAATAAGCGAGTGATATTAAAAGAAGACCCTGAAGGTAAGAAGGCAGGTCCCTGCACATGGAGACATTCTTATAAATATAGGTTGGGGTGCTAACAAATAATACGGTGTAAAAAAGAAATACCATCAGGCATACAAGGAATACTTCCGCGGAAATCCAGGGTATAGTAAGCGCGGTCCCGAATATCATAAAGAGATATATTATTATAGCCTGCGGCATATCAATGGATATCATCATATATCTATGAGTAATTATGGCGAGCAATATGGCGAGCAATATAAAAGCTGTCTGCTTAGCTTGTTTGAGACCCTTTATTCTTATGCTATAGAGTATAGCTGATATGGAGGTAAAAACGAGAAATGCCCAGTTTACCAGATGAGGCGTTGTGAATTCCTGATTAGTTATAATAAGGTTAACGACTCCGCCGGTGACAAAGACCATCATGAAAAGGAGCGCAAAAAGCTGTATCCTGCCCTTTATAAGCGCCGCCTGTCTCTGGGTAAACTCCTCCAGGTAGTGTTTAGGGATTTTATCGTATGCCTTTAATATCTTCAATAATTGAGGTCTCGGGTTATTTTTCGCGCTGCGAGGACTCATCCTGATCCCTGCCTCCGCCACAGGCGGACAGGTGCCGGCAGACAGGCGCCAAAGGTAGAGAAGGATATCTAACTATTAATAATTAAGATTCTTATCTATATGCACTATTAAGTCATCGACTTCAACCGGTTTTGAAAGGTAGTCGACAACACCCATCTTAAACGCGCTTAGTCTATCGCTCTCCTTATCTAGCGCTGACAAGACAACTATTGGGGTGTCTTTCCCTAGATAATCATTATTGAGGATCTCGCAGACCGAAAGCCCATCAAGTTTAGGCATAAGTATATCAAGCACAATAAGATCTGGCTTAAAATCATGCACAACTGAAATCACATCACTTGAGACACTGAGGGTTTTAACCTCATACTTTTCCGTTCTTTCTAAATTAAGCCGCGTTATCTCAAGAAAATCCTTCTCATCATCAATGAGCAGGATTCGCTTCTTCTTAAAATCACCCACATCTTTAAGATTTGGTGAAAGAGACTTATTAATCTTAAAAGTAACCGTCGCTCTAGTGCCCTTACCTTCATCGCTCGTAACTTTTATCATGCCTTTATGCAAATCTATTATATGCCTGGTAACAGAGAGGCCTAATCCAACACCCTTGCCTACATCTTTAGTTGTAAAGAAAGGCTCAAATAATCTCGGCTTATCGTTCTCTGATACGCCTTCACCGGTATCTTCTATCTCTATGACGAGCGCGTTCTCTCCAATTCCAAATAAATCATTCTCTCTCCTGCCGACACCAGCGCCCGGCTCCTTCATCTCCTTTACATAACTTCTAATAAATATCTTACCGCCCTTAGGCATCGCCTCCACAGCGTTGAGAAAGAGATTCAGTAGGGCTTGTTCCATCTTAACCTTATCTATCAAAATATTCGGAAGATCTTCCTTGACATCCAAAACAAAATCTATCTGCTCCGCTTCCATCTTATGCTTGACAAGAGTGATTGTGCCTTCAATTACCTCCTCTATGCCCATTAGCTTTAAATTAAGCTTTGACGCTCGCGAGAAATCTACGAGTGTGCACACGATATTATCCGCTCGTTCAATATTACGCTTCATCATATCAACTACTTTAATTATATCAGCATTATCACTATATTTTTTTTCCAAATAAGCGACATCCTGCAGCATAACGCCGAGCGGGTTTTTAACCTCATGAGCTATGCCGCTGGCCAACTGCCCAACAGCCTTAAATTTTTCAGACTGAATTAACATATCCTGGGTTTCATGGAGCTGCTTATAAGCTTTTTTCGTCTTAGCCACATAATCTAAAACCTTATAAAGAACGCTGCGTATAATAGCGTATCCTCGAAGATACCCCAGGAACGCTAGAAAAAAAGTCACAATAAGAACTAAGCCTATATTGCCTATGATTATATCGAAAGAGAAAAGCTGTGTTGCCAGAAGATAGAAAAAGACCAGAAATGGCACTATCGTCATTAAAGCAAACGCCAGATTAAATTTACGATATGGCTCCTCTTTAAGCTCTGAAAGCGCCTCATCTAATTCATTGCCATTTCTTTCATCATCTCTTAACATAGAGAACCCCTTTTTTTATTCCTTGAATATCAGAAATGCCCGCTCATTGTCGCTTGTAGCTAATACTACACGCGCAGGACACCCTGAAGGACAGACAGAACAATAGTGGTGATATATATCTATGCCTTCTATAGCAAGCTTAGATGTGATCTTATTCAGCGTTCCCGGCTTATTAACCATGTCTACGACGACTACTTCTTCCTCGCGGGCAGATGTGTAACGCTCCTCTTGAAGGACTGCAAGAGCCTTGGCGTTATTACTTGTAAGAAGCAGCAGCGTAGCTTCATTATTTAGTGCATAACCTGAGATAGCCTCGATATTAATTCCCTGGGTGGAAAGCACATCAGAGACATTTGCTAATACACCTATCTCATTTGTAAATGTGACAACTATCTCTTTTGCTAAATGCGCATTCTGTATCATCTTCTAGGCTCCTTAATCTTTTATAAAACCCTAACCTCCTACATTGTACCTTTTAAAGAAAGAATCGGCAAGAGTAAAACCTATCTATCTATATTATAATTACATAAAAGAATCCTCTCTCTTTACTCGTATCGCTCTCCCAGGTCTAGCCGGACACTTATTCTCACAAATTCCACAACCTATGCATAATCGCCTATCAACATACGGCTTGCCGATCCTTTCCCCATTAACTACTTCAAATACCACCTTGATAGCCTTATCAGGTATAGGGCAGTGTTCCTCGCATACCAGGCAATGAAGTTTATATTCCCACGCAAGACATATAGGCCTATCAACTTTAGCCAGGCCGATCTTTGTAATCTTTTTTTGCGCAAGAGATGCGCGTGGGATAGCCTGGGTTGGACAGACCTTTGCGCATAGATTGCAATTATACTCACACCATCCTATGACAGGAACTAGTCGCGGTGTCCATATACCCTCAAGCCCAGACTCAAGCATAACCGGCTGTAGCGCGTTCGTAGGACATACCTTCATACAGTTGCCGCATCGAACACACTTATTCAGGAAGGCCTCTTCATCAGATGAGCCAGGGGGCCTCAATATTCCCGCGTTAGCAGGTTTGCTGCCTAAAAGATCTCTTCTTTTTTTAAGCCCAAGCGCGAAGATAGAAGATGCTATCAAAATTAGAAATTCTTTACGCGTAATTGACGACCGCTCCCCCCTTTTGTTTTCTGGATCTCGATCCTCAGTGATCTGCTTTAAGGGGGCAAATGAAAAATACGCGCCCTGTCGCGGGCAATCGTAAACGCAATCCATGCATAAGATACACTCGCCCCTATTATAGCTGAGGCCTCGGGGTGATTTTTCGTGTAGCGAGGACTCATCCTGATCCGCCTCAGGCGGAGAAGGATCCCCCTTGATAGCTCCCATCCTGCAATTGCTCTTGCATATCTTACAATTGGCGCACTCCCTGAGATAACGCTTGAGTAAAGAGAATCTTGCCAACAAGCTGTAGAGTCCGCCGAGCGGGCATATCGATCTACACCAGAAACGCGCTATAAACATAGCCGGGATTAAAATCAGAATCAGATAGGCTAAGATATATAAACTATTACTAAAGAACGAAACTTTAATACCTAAGATAGATGTCTTAAGCGCTCTGTAAAAATCGTAAAGACCGCCGTAGAGATTAAAACCCCTTATGAGAGATATAAACACTCTATCAAGCGCCAATGTAAAAGATGGGATCAGATTCAGGGAAACAAACCTGGCCATGATTACAACAGGGTCAAATATCCATGATACCTGAGTACCAAAAAAAGAAAGACCCGCAACTAATGATAATATAATAAATTTGGGTAAACGAACTTTCGCATTTGACTTATCATTTAAAGAGCTTTTTCTCTTAAGCGCTCCCACCCAATCTATCGCGCTGCCAAGCGGGCAGACCCAACCGCAAAAAAATCTGCCCAGAATCAGTGTTAAAAAAATCATAACAATAAAAAATAGCGCACCAGGCAATACTACCCGAGCGGCAATTGAGGTAAATATCATTAAAAACGGATCTAGTTTAAAAAAAGTTTCGGGTGGGAATAAGCCATTCAGCGGGTAAGTGGTTGACCAGAGTATGTACACAAACAGAAGGAAAAAAAGCAGTTGCGATAATCTTCTAATTAGAATTAGGCGTTTCAATATAAACTCACAAGGGAATTTAAAAAAATATCTAGGCAATGATCTCATTAATCCTTGCCTTAGAGATATCAGCATTTCCAAATTTTCTGGACACAGCCTCCTTGATATAAGGCACCGACATAGGATCCTTCCTTACAACAGAGCAGGCAAATGAATCAGCCAGGGTAGGATCGGTCGCGACAATAACCCTGTCATAATTCACAACATCATCGGTGTTTCCGCCGCTTGGCCCGTGATTTATTAGAACGCGCGTAGCGTCAATAACGGTTAGGTCTGGATTTATAAAATCCGTAACATCGACCAGGTTTTTTGCTATATTCAGATGCATGATTCCACGCGTGCCACTGCATACACCCATCAGATTTTTCATAGAAAGCGTTAAGTTTGTCAGGCGGTGATGCTTTAAAACAGGAACATTAATAAATGTATCGCAGGCAAGGGCGTCTCTCAATATGGGCCACCCATCCATTTCGCTCTTGTATGAGAACTTTGCCTTCACAACATTCCAGTGGTCAGCAAAAAAAACGTGCGCGCCTTCAGCGGTCGCGGCTGCTTCTATACCGCTATTTTTGTAACACCCCTTATCTTCATTGCACGGAATATCAAATACGTTAACACGTTTTGCTCCAGCCTTATAAGAGAGGTTTACAAGCGCCGCTACGACCATGGGGTCTGTATTAGCCGCTTGAGCCGGGGTTCTGTCCCAGGCCATATTTGGTTTAATAACAACAACCTGACCCTTTTTGACAAACCTATCCATTCCACCGATAGACTCAACAGCCTTAACAGTATTCTTGTATGAATCAGAGCCCTTGCATACAACTAAATCGTAATTACATTTTATATTCTTCTTTTCCCTACCAGTTGATTCTTCGGATTTCGCGAACGCGTTCTTTAAGACCTTATTTCCAGCCAACGCATAAAGAAGCCCTGCGAACAAGGCCTTTAAGACGCTTCTTCTTGAAACCTGCTCTTTAAGATAAGACTCAAGGCGATAAAGCAATCGATCCATGATAAAGCCTTTCTTACATCCTCCACGGCCACTTAACACAAGATTCCACTTCAGGGAATAGGGTGTAATCAGCGCTACCCTTAAGCACTAGTGTCTTGGTATTGTCAACTCCGACTAACTTACGCGCTGATTCAAGCGTGGCGCCTGAGATAGACGCGTCATCAACTATCAGCGCTGAGTGAGTATTAGGTGGCATATTAAATTCAGAAATAAGCCTTGGCTTCTCGCTTTTAGGCTTGTTATCAGTTCCTCGAAAATTCAATTGAATAAATCTTACATCAAGACCTAGTTTATAAGCAATTAAGGTGGCGGGAACTATGCCACCCGTAGCTATGCCTATTACCAAGTCAAAGCTGGGGAGTATTAGATCATCTATCCTATTTGTAATCGATCTAAAGCTAATCTCTTCCATAGGATAGCCTATCCTTGAGGAGAACCACCGCAATATTGATAATAAGAAGAACTGTCATGCCTGGGAGAGCTCTAGATATTGATAAAAAAAACGAAAACTGCTGCATGCCTAAGCCAAATAGGCCTGCCGCAGTGTAACTGAAGATTCGCGAAATTGCCTTGGTCAATAATATCGACACCAAAGATACTCCAACCCAGCGTTTATGTTTTACATATAAGAGATTCGCAAGAAGAATAAATAGAAATAATTCGATAGTCAGCTGCCATAATACTCCAGGCATGGGACTTCCGGTAAAAAGGCGATTTAGTGAAGGCGCTGCTAAGGCTGTGATTAAGCTCACATGTGGTTTAAAGAAAAAGACGGCTAAGAAAGGGGCGTAATAGATAGGCAGCCAAATAGGGCCTATCTCTCTTCCAGATCCATAAGGTATAAGGTGCAGCAAGAAAGGAACTATGCTTGCTGCAGCAAGAACGATGCAAATCTTGTCCACCTGATAAATAGTAATAGCTCTACGTAGCGCTAAATTAATCGATCTTGCCATAAGACCTCGCTAGAAAACATTTGATGTTAAGATGTCTTCTTTGTGTCGTTACTCTCATCCTTATCCCCCATACCCTTCTTAAATTCAGATATGGATTTACCAAGCGCCTTGCCGATACCGGGCAAACGACTAGCGCCAAATAGTAATAGTATAACACCAAGGATAATAATAAGTTCAGGAAGCCCTAATCCAAACATACTTAGCTCCTTAATGAGCACATGATTTACACAACCGTATGGAGTGTAAATCATTCGTGCGAATTTTACCCTGAGCAAAGCCACCAAAGGTGGCTGCGTCGAATGGGTGATCCCGAGGTCTTATAATCTCGTTAACGTTGAAACGGGGCTATAGAAACCGAGGGATATCTATTCCCTTTATCATACCTCGCAGGTTGAGACTACAGACAATGTTGGCAGGATGAGCCCTCAGAGCGCTTACAGTGAAGGTTATCATGATGGATTCAGCAATGGCTATAAGCAGGCATTCAGCGAGGGCCATGCCCAGGGCTACAAGCAAGGGCTAAAAGAATCTTTTAGTAGTGAGTAATACAGTAAAAAATTGTAGGGCACGTTTAAGCGCGCCCTACATTTGTGGATAAGTTACGATAAGCGTATATAGGCGTTAAGCCATAAATAATAGTGGCTTAACGCCTTTTATTTCTTGCAATAACTCAACCTGCGAGGTATGATAAAGGGAATAGATATCCCTCGGTTTCTATAGCCCCGTTTCAACGTTAACGAGATTATAAGACCTCGGGATCACCCATTCGACGCAGCCACCTTTGGTGGCTTTGCTCAGGGTAAAATTCGCACGAATGATTTACACTCCATACGGTTGTGTAAATCATGTGCTCATTAAGGAGCTAAGTATGTTTGGATTAGGGCTTCCTGAACTTATTATTATCCTTGGTGTTATACTATTACTATTTGGCGCTAGTCGTTTGCCCGGTATCGGCAAGGCGCTTGGTAAATCCATATCTGAATTTAAGAAGGGTATGGGGGATAAGGATGAGAGTAACGACACAAAGAAGACATCTTAACATCAAATGTTTTCTAGCGAGGTCTTATGGCAAGATCGATTAATTTAGCGCTACGTAGAGCTATTACTATTTATCAGGTGGACAAGATTTGCATCGTTCTTGCTGCAGCAAGCATAGTTCCTTTCTTGCTGCACCTTATACCTTATGGATCTGGAAGAGAGATAGGCCCTATTTGGCTGCCTATCTATTACGCCCCTTTCTTAGCCGTCTTTTTCTTTAAACCACATGTGAGCTTAATCACAGCCTTAGCAGCGCCTTCACTAAATCGCCTTTTTACCGGAAGTCCCATGCCTGGAGTATTATGGCAGCTGACTATCGAATTATTTCTATTTATTCTTCTTGCGAATCTCTTATATGTAAAACATAAACGCTGGGTTGGAGTATCTTTGGTGTCGATATTATTGACCAAGGCAATTTCGCGAATCTTCAGTTACACTGCGGCAGGCCTATTTGGCTTAGGCATGCAGCAGTTTTCGTTTTTTTTATCAATATCTAGAGCTCTCCCAGGCATGACAGTTCTTCTTATTATCAATATTGCGGTGGTTCTCCTCAAGGATAGGCTATCCTATGGAAGAGATTAGCTTTAGATCGATTACAAATAGGATAGATGATCTAATACTCCCCAGCTTTGACTTGGTAATAGGCATAGCTACGGGTGGCATAGTTCCCGCCACCTTAATTGCTTATAAACTAGGTCTTGATGTAAGATTTATTCAATTGAATTTTCGAGGAACTGATAACAAGCCTAAAAGCGAGAAGCCAAGGCTTATTTCTGAATTTAATATGCCACCTAATACTCACTCAGCGCTGATAGTTGATGACGCGTCTATCTCAGGCGCCACGCTTGAATCAGCGCGTAAGTTAGTCGGAGTTGACAATACCAAGACACTAGTGCTTAAGGGTAGCGCTGATTACACCCTATTCCCTGAAGTGGAATCTTGTGTTAAGTGGCCGTGGAGGATGTAAGAAAGGCTTTATCATGGATCGATTGCTTTATCGCCTTGAGTCTTATCTTAAAGAGCAGGTTTCAAGAAGAAGCGTCTTAAAGGCCTTGTTCGCAGGGCTTCTTTATGCGTTGGCTGGAAATAAGGTCTTAAAGAACGCGTTCGCGAAATCCGAAGAATCAACTGGTAGGGAAAAGAAGAATATAAAATGTAATTACGATTTAGTTGTATGCAAGGGCTCTGATTCATACAAGAATATTGTTAAGGCTGTTGAGTCTATCGGTGGAATGGATAGGTTTGTCAAAAAGGGTCAGGTTGTTGTTATTAAACCAAATATGGCCTGGGACAGAACCCCGGCTCAAGCGGCTAATACAGACCCCATGGTCGTAGCGGCGCTTGTAAACCTCTCTTATAAGGCTGGAGCAAAACGTGTTAACGTATTTGATATTCCGTGCAATGAAGATAAGGGGTGTTACAAAAATAGCGGTATAGAAGCAGCCGCGACCGCTGAAGGCGCGCACGTTTTTTTTGCTGACCACTGGAATGTTGTGAAGGCAAAGTTCTCATACAAGAGCGAAATGGATGGGTGGCCCATATTGAGAGACGCCCTTGCCTGCGATACATTTATTAATGTTCCTGTTTTAAAGCATCACCGCCTGACAAACTTAACGCTTTCTATGAAAAATCTGATGGGTGTATGCAGTGGCACGCGTGGAATCATGCATCTGAATATAGCAAAAAACCTGGTCGATGTTACGGATTTTATAAATCCAGACCTAACCGTTATTGACGCTACGCGCGTTCTAATAAATCACGGGCCAAGCGGCGGAAACACCGATGATGTTGTGAATTATGACAGGGTTATTGTCGCGACCGATCCTACCCTGGCTGATTCATTTGCCTGCTCTGTTGTAAGGAAGGATCCTATGTCGGTGCCTTATATCAAGGAGGCTGTGTCCAGAAAATTTGGAAATGCTGATATCTCTAAGGCAAGGATTAATGAGATCATTGCCTAGATATTTTTTTAAATTCCCTTGTGAGTTTATATTGAAACGCCTAATTCTAATTAGAAGATTATCGCAACTGCTTTTTTTCCTTCTGTTTGTGTACATACTCTGGTCAACCACTTACCCGCTGAATGGCTTATTCCCACCCGAAACTTTTTTTAAACTAGATCCGTTTTTAATGATATTTACCTCAATTGCCGCTCGGGTAGTATTGCCTGGTGCGCTATTTTTTATTGTTATGATTTTTTTAACACTGATTCTGGGCAGATTTTTTTGCGGTTGGGTCTGCCCGCTTGGCAGCGCGATAGATTGGGTGGGAGCGCTTAAGAGAAAAAGCTCTTTAAATGATAAGTCAAATGCGAAAGTTCGTTTACCCAAATTTATTATATTATCATTAGTTGCGGGTCTTTCTTTTTTTGGTACTCAGGTATCATGGATATTTGACCCTGTTGTAATCATGGCCAGGTTTGTTTCCCTGAATCTGATCCCATCTTTTACATTGGCGCTTGATAGAGTGTTTATATCTCTCATAAGGGGTTTTAATCTCTACGGCGGTCTTTACGATTTTTACAGAGCGCTTAAGACATCTATCTTAGGTATTAAAGTTTCGTTCTTTAGTAATAGTTTATATATCTTAGCCTATCTGATTCTGATTTTAATCCCGGCTATGTTTATAGCGCGTTTCTGGTGTAGATCGATATGCCCGCTCGGCGGACTCTACAGCTTGTTGGCAAGATTCTCTTTACTCAAGCGTTATCTCAGGGAGTGCGCCAATTGTAAGATATGCAAGAGCAATTGCAGGATGGGAGCTATCAAGGGGGATCCTTCTCCGCCTGAGGCGGATCAGGATGAGTCCTCGCTACACGAAAAATCACCCCGAGGCCTCAGCTATAATAGGGGCGAGTGTATCTTATGCATGGATTGCGTTTACGATTGCCCGCGACAGGGCGCGTATTTTTCATTTGCCCCCTTAAAGCAGATCACTGAGGATCGAGATCCAGAAAACAAAAGGGGGGAGCGGTCGTCAATTACGCGTAAAGAATTTCTAATTTTGATAGCATCTTCTATCTTCGCGCTTGGGCTTAAAAAAAGAAGAGATCTTTTAGGCAGCAAACCTGCTAACGCGGGAATATTGAGGCCCCCTGGCTCATCTGATGAAGAGGCCTTCCTGAATAAGTGTGTTCGATGCGGCAACTGTATGAAGGTATGTCCTACGAACGCGCTACAGCCGGTTATGCTTGAGTCTGGGCTTGAGGGTATATGGACACCGCGACTAGTTCCTGTCATAGGATGGTGTGAGTATAATTGCAATCTATGCGCAAAGGTCTGTCCAACCCAGGCTATCCCACGCGCATCTCTTGCGCAAAAAAAGATTACAAAGATCGGCCTGGCTAAAGTTGATAGGCCTATATGTCTTGCGTGGGAATATAAACTTCATTGCCTGGTATGCGAGGAACACTGCCCTATACCTGATAAGGCTATCAAGGTGGTATTTGAAGTAGTTAATGGGGAAAGGATCGGCAAGCCGTATGTTGATAGGCGATTATGCATAGGTTGTGGAATTTGTGAGAATAAGTGTCCGGCTAGACCTGGGAGAGCGATACGAGTAAAGAGAGAGGATTCTTTTATGTAATTATAATATAGATAGATAGGTTTTACTCTTGCCGATTCTTTCTTTAAAAGGTACAATGTAGGAGGTTAGGGTTTTATAAAAGATTAAGGAGCCTAGAAGATGATACAGAATGCGCATTTAGCAAAAGAGATAGTTGTCACATTTACAAATGAGATAGGTGTATTAGCAAATGTCTCTGATGTGCTTTCCACCCAGGGAATTAATATCGAGGCTATCTCAGGTTATGCACTAAATAATGAAGCTACGCTGCTGCTTCTTACAAGTAATAACGCCAAGGCTCTTGCAGTCCTTCAAGAGGAGCGTTACACATCTGCCCGCGAGGAAGAAGTAGTCGTCGTAGACATGGTTAATAAGCCGGGAACGCTGAATAAGATCACATCTAAGCTTGCTATAGAAGGCATAGATATATATCACCACTATTGTTCTGTCTGTCCTTCAGGGTGTCCTGCGCGTGTAGTATTAGCTACAAGCGACAATGAGCGGGCATTTCTGATATTCAAGGAATAAAAAAAGGGGTTCTCTATGTTAAGAGATGATGAAAGAAATGGCAATGAATTAGATGAGGCGCTTTCAGAGCTTAAAGAGGAGCCATATCGTAAATTTAATCTGGCGTTTGCTTTAATGACGATAGTGCCATTTCTGGTCTTTTTCTATCTTCTGGCAACACAGCTTTTCTCTTTCGATATAATCATAGGCAATATAGGCTTAGTTCTTATTGTGACTTTTTTTCTAGCGTTCCTGGGGTATCTTCGAGGATACGCTATTATACGCAGCGTTCTTTATAAGGTTTTAGATTATGTGGCTAAGACGAAAAAAGCTTATAAGCAGCTCCATGAAACCCAGGATATGTTAATTCAGTCTGAAAAATTTAAGGCTGTTGGGCAGTTGGCCAGCGGCATAGCTCATGAGGTTAAAAACCCGCTCGGCGTTATGCTGCAGGATGTCGCTTATTTGGAAAAAAAATATAGTGATAATGCTGATATAATTAAAGTAGTTGATATGATGAAGCGTAATATTGAACGAGCGGATAATATCGTGTGCACACTCGTAGATTTCTCGCGAGCGTCAAAGCTTAATTTAAAGCTAATGGGCATAGAGGAGGTAATTGAAGGCACAATCACTCTTGTCAAGCATAAGATGGAAGCGGAGCAGATAGATTTTGTTTTGGATGTCAAGGAAGATCTTCCGAATATTTTGATAGATAAGGTTAAGATGGAACAAGCCCTACTGAATCTCTTTCTCAACGCTGTGGAGGCGATGCCTAAGGGCGGTAAGATATTTATTAGAAGTTATGTAAAGGAGATGAAGGAGCCGGGCGCTGGTGTCGGCAGGAGAGAGAATGATTTATTTGGAATTGGAGAGAACGCGCTCGTCATAGAGATAGAAGATACCGGTGAAGGCGTATCAGAGAACGATAAGCCGAGATTATTTGAGCCTTTCTTTACAACTAAAGATGTAGGCAAGGGTGTTGGATTAGGCCTCTCTGTTACCAGGCATATAATAGATTTGCATAAAGGCATGATAAAAGTTACGAGCGATGAAGGTAAGGGCACTAGAGCGACGGTTACTTTTAAGATTAATAAGTCTCTTTCACCAAATCTTAAAGATGTGGGTGATTTTAAGAAGAAGCGAATCCTGCTCATTGATGATGAGAAGGATTTTCTTGAGATAACGCGGCTTAATTTAGAAAGAACGGAAAAGTATGAGGTTAAAACCCTCAGTGTCTCAAGTGATGTGATTTCAGTTGTGCATGATTTTAAGCCAGATCTTATTGTGCTTGATATACTTATGCCTAAACTTGATGGGCTTTCGGTCTGCGAGATCCTCAATAATGATTATCTAGGGAAAGACACCCCAATAGTTGTCTTGTCAGCGCTAGATAAGGAGAGCGATAGACTAAGCGCGTTTAAGATGGGTGTTGTCGACTACCTTTCAAAACCGGTTGAAGTCGATGACTTAATAGTGCATATAGATAAGAATCTTAATTATTAATAGTTAGATATCCTTCTCTACCTTTGGCGCCTGTCTGCCGGCACCTGTCCGCCTGTGGCGGAGGCAGGGATCAGGATGAGTCCTCGCAGCGCGAAAAATAACCCGAGACCTCAATTATTGAAGATATTAAAGGCATACGATAAAATCCCTAAACACTACCTGGAGGAGTTTACCCAGAGACAGGCGGCGCTTATAAAGGGCAGGATACAGCTTTTTGCGCTCCTTTTCATGATGGTCTTTGTCACCGGCGGAGTCGTTAACCTTATTATAACTAATCAGGAATTCACAACGCCTCATCTGGTAAACTGGGCATTTCTCGTTTTTACCTCCATATCAGCTATACTCTATAGCATAAGAATAAAGGGTCTCAAACAAGCTAAGCAGACAGCTTTTATATTGCTCGCCATATTGCTCGCCATAATTACTCATAGATATATGATGATATCCATTGATATGCCGCAGGCTATAATAATATATCTCTTTATGATATTCGGGACCGCGCTTACTATACCCTGGATTTCCGCGGAAGTATTCCTTGTATGCCTGATGGTATTTCTTTTTTACACCGTATTATTTGTTAGCACCCCAACCTATATTTATAAGAATGTCTCCATGTGCAGGGACCTGCCTTCTTACCTTCAGGGTCTTCTTTTAATATCACTCGCTTATTTCATAACGTTTGTTACACGAAAGCATGAGAGCAGGAGGGAGATCGAGAATTTTGTGCTCTTAAAAGAGGTTGAGGCAAATAGCGCCAAGATGCAAAGGGAGCTGGATCTGGCTACAAAGGTACACAAGACCCTTATTCCTAAATCTATTAGCACCGATCTTGCTGATATAGCTGTTATGTATCTTCCTATGGCATATATAGGTGGTGATTACGCTAAGTTTCATTTTATTGATAAAGACAAATTACTATTTATAATCTGCGATGTTACAGGCCATGGCGTATCCGCGGCGCTTCTTGTTAACAGACTCCATACTGAGTTTGAGCGTCTTGCCAGAGAGAAGATGGAGCCGGGCATGCTGCTTAAAGAACTAGATCGCTTTATTACCAGGGATTTTGAAGGTATGAATATGTATCTAAGCGCCTTTTGCGGATTGCTTGATTTTAAGAGGAAGAGGCTAATCTATTCTAATTATGGTCACCCGGATCAGTATATCTACAGGGTCTCTGAATCTAGTATCAGGCAGCTTAGTTCGCAGGGAAGCCTGCTTGGAATACCGTTATATGAGGAGAAGATCTATCAGCAGGATATAGAATTCGGCGCCGGAGATAAGATCCTGCTCTTTACTGATGGTGTAATTGAGGCCAAAAATAAAGAGGGCAGGCAATTCGGGAAGGAGAAGCTTGAGGATTTTTTAAGACTCAACCACGATGATCACGTTGATATTATAAATCAAAAGCTGGTAAATGAGCTAAATCTCTTTAAAAGCAAGGCTTTTGATGATGACATTATTATACTAAGTATCCAGATACATAAACCCTCCGGCAAGTGGTTCTAATTTTCTTATAAGAAAACTAACTATTAGTTGACAAGTATGGTAAGATATGATATACTTTTATTAAATTAATAATAAGTATCTAGATAAACCCCGTTAGAAATAATGGGGTTTACTCCGTGTTTTTCTAACGGGGTAAAGGCAAACCTACTGGAAAGTAGGGACGCAAAGCTTCGGGGCTAGATCGCATTACTAGAGAGCCAAGTTACCTAGATGGTAGCTTGGCTTCTGTCTTTTTGGTCTGGAAATAGACGGCATTATCCTTCCCGAAGCTGGATAGTGTCGTCCCAGACCGATCCTGGTAGGCAGCTAGGCAAAGTTAAAGCTGTCTTGTTGCAATCCGGCGTAGCCATGGGCGTAAGCACCATGGCGAAGACGGACGGATAGAGAGGTATGATATGAAAGGATTTCTTTGAGCGCATGACTATCATAATTAGACAAATAATAAGGTTCTTTCTTAATTAGGGTGAAGAAAAGCATGTAACTCTTTAACAGCAAAGAGT
>JBHPDT010000042.1:0-16076 GCA_042577545.1 Candidatus Omnitrophota bacterium
ATACCTGTTGCGATCTGCTGGGTATCTGGATAGCCATCGATGCCGCCATTAAGAGAATAACGGATCTCTATATTACCTAATTCATTGTTGCCTGAAGGATATGGTATCCATTCAATAACAGCTGTATCATCGGTATTATATATAGCCAGATCTGTTGTAACACCTGATATCTCACCGCGCAGAATAAAGGTATCTGATTGGCCATAGACGCCATCTGGAGGATCTTTGTCAGTGGGAAGCGCTATCTTTATCCTGGTAGTATCAGCATTTAAATTATCTATGGGGATATCCGCCTTAGCCCACTGTTTTGTAGTTGAGGCATTAACATCTATGCCTGTATATACAGTTGACCATTCGTCGCCATTGTAATAATACATGGTCAGGAGACCATGGTCAGCTGTAATACTTCCTTTAGGTGTCCATCCTACTGTATAGTTATCATTAACGTTAATCTTAGCGCCAGTTGAAGGATTATTAATAACAACTCTTCCTTTAACTGTAAATGGATCAGCGCCTCCACCGACATTATCTGGGCCTTCATCATATATATTTGTAGGATCTGATGTATCCTCAATCCTGATACCGGTATCAGCGCCGATAACATTCTGCACGTTCCACGCGAAGGTATTGGCTCCACTCACTACATCGACATTATTTCCTTCCGCGCTATCACCGCATATGGTCCAGACAGGTGTACCTGTGAAATCATTTGTGTAGTATATATCTACCTGGCTGATCGGTGGAGGAGATATGCCGCCGCCAACAGTAAAGAGTATATTATTTTCTTCGCCGACCTTCCATACATCCCCTGGATTCGGCGGTGTATTGATTCTTATGGAAGGTATGATCTTAAACGTATTAGTCGCCACAACTATGTCTTCATCAGTATCGTGCACGATCTTTATCTTTGCCAGATTACTCGATATTGAAAGAGGCGGTGTCCATATATATCTGCCCTCAGAAGGATCCGCGTCCCCGCTCTCGGCATCCACCTCAAACGATCCCGGATCATCACAAAGCTCGTATATGGTCCCGCCGTCTGTTGCATAATATATAGATAAGGTATCTATATTGCAATTTATCTCCCAGTCGATAGCCTGAGTATAGCCTGAATACCATTCAGATGCCGCATTAGGAAGGACTATGGTAATCGTTCCCCGTATCTCAAAATTATTGTCGCACGGATCTACTACCTCGCTGTGTGTATTTGACACTATGCGCACTTGGGTCGTCTTTCCTGAGGCATCCATCGGTATCGGATTGACCCAGGTATAGCTGCCTGTACCACCGCTTCCCTCGGATAGCGCTGTAGCCCCTGTTATATCTGTCCATTGTGAATGCGGCGCGTCCGCTGAATACTGAAGCTTTACTGTACTATCAAAATTGCCCCAATAGCTCCAGTCTATATCCCTCTCTGTATCACCAACATACCAGAGCTCTGTACCCTCATTTGGGGCTGTTATAGCAACTCCACTCTTTATGATAAATGTTGAGCTTGATGTATCAGATTCTGTTGAATCTGAGGCATTACTAATCCTTATCTGGCAGTCTGTAGCTTTTTCATCAGCAGGCAGGATCGGATCTCCGCCTAAGGCGTCATCCTCAAAGCCAACGGTCCATGTATAAGCCCAGAGGGAGGCATCTGTTGAGGTTACTATGTCTCTGTAACCAGTACTACCATCATTATACTCTATCTTCACATTAGCTACTGAACCAGCTGAGGTCCATTGAATAACATAATCATCACCCACTGTTAATGTCTGGCCGCCATCAGGGGCCTCTACTGTAATTGCCGCAAACTCAACAACCTGCCAATCAATCTCTGTTGATACATCATCAACAGCTGTGCTGTATTTATTGAAACTTATAGTAGTATCTGTTAATGTACATCGGCTAAGAATATCACCATACAATACTGCAAGAGCGCCGGATCCTTCAGTAGATATAATAGGAAATGATCTATCCGCGTCAACCTCAGTATCTAGGGTAACGCTCCCTGATATCGCGGTACCTAAATCATACGTACCTCTTTGAACAGTTGAGTTTGAATCAGTAAGTTCTACTACATACCAGTGAATATCTACCTCATCACCTGTAGATCCGCTTGTACCGCGAGTAAATATTACATCATCCCCAGCCTCATCTATCCTGCCTCTTACAAATGCCATAGCATCCATACCCGCGATACCGGTTCCGCAAGTAAAGTCAAACATCAGAAAACATTTACTCGGGTCTGTCATTCCTATATCAGTTGATGTGGCAGTAAGTGAATTATAATTCATAGTAATTGAATCTGAATATACTATAGCGTCAGTTTCAAATTCTACTATTCTATATATCATATCAAAGATAGGCGCTGGGTTAAAACCATCACCAGTAGGCAGTTTATCACGCGTTATTGTATAAGAATCTCCAGCTGTATTTATATACGATTTAACCCTCCACGACTCTGTCTCATCTACAAAACCTTGAGCGAATTTCATAAGATAATAACCGATGGCCTTCTCATCATCAACAGCTGGTGATATAGCCAGTTCTTTTGAAGATGTAGTATTGGTCAAACTCGTATATCCTGGTATTATATTTATACCATCGGCAAATTCTATAACATACCAGTTTACATCTAAGGGAGCGGATACATTAAGACGCGTTAAACTGATACTAGATGAGGTCTCAAAGGTAGCATGTACATAAGGGTTTCCTTCGCGGTTACCAGGGCGAGCGCCACCGCCGCCAGGCAGGTCATCAGATGTTGTATATACAAGAATAATAGATTTTGTTGTGTCAACAGGATATGTCAAACTTTCTGTCGCGCCGCCTTCTGTTGATGCCCACTCTACAAGCCCTTGCTGAACCCTCTTAATCTGAACCGCCTCAGCATCTGAAACTAAATAAAGGCTTAAAGAAAGTAGAGATACCCCTATTGCTAAGGTGAAGATAGCGCTTAAAGCCAGAGACCTTTCTCTTAAGGTACGATGAAAGCTCATAAGGTAAAAATGGCTTACCTTCATCGCGCTATCCTCCTTTCCTCTGTTTCGCTTGCAACACATATCGATGGCCCTGTAACTTTAAACACCTTATGACCACGCGAAAAAACATCTCTTAAACTGGTTGTCAGATAATCGACATAATCCCCTTTAGCGTCTCTTGTAATATATTCCGGAGATAGAGCAGGTACAACCCTCTGAACCCTGATACCATTTTTTTCAAAAAATTCCATTATTCCAGATATATGCTTATCAACATCACCCTTGCTCATCTGATATTTGATATCTATTCCCCTGCCTTTGTAATGCTCCTCCCTGGCAAAATAGTCATAATCGATCGTAAGCCATACAGGCGCCCTAGAACTCTTTATTCTTGTAATCGCCCTGTCTCTATCAGCAGGCCTATTAACCCAACCTTCGAATGTATCTGGATTTATCCAGATAACCTCTTTTACCCAGCCCCTTACTATCGCGACATCGCACCATGAGCCTTCAAGCACTGCTAGGGCTATCTTCCAGGCCTCCTTGGCCTCTTCCCTGCTTCCATAGAAATAATTATTAATAAATCTGCTCATCAGCTTATCCCTGGATGCCCATTCTCCATCAAAGAAGAAATCTATATACCTGCCCCTGCTAAAATCACTATGCGCGTCCACATTAACTACTACAACTCCACCCTCAGGAATCCTCTTAGCTCTCTGCGCATCATGGAGTAGATCGAGTATCTCATCATGAGTAGTCAAAAGCTTGTCTATAACAACTGCCGGTCTTCTAAAGAAGATATAAGTCACAGCTGATAGAGCGATAACCAGGCATATCGCGCTGGCTGCTATGATCGCTTTTTTTCTTATCAGCTCTAACTTCATCATCTCTTCCTCTCTTAGCTATCCAATCCGCTTCTTAAAACACCTAACCCGCTACCTCTTCCTCGCGGGGCAGGACGCACAAACTTGATGATCTTTGCCTTTCGCTCTAATGTCTTTGTCTTGCGCTCTTCCTTACCTTCTTTATCTTTTTCAGTATATTCAGCCAAAGGCTCCTCATACACAATAGTAACCGTATCTCCGGGCTTTATCTCAGAGATATCTTTCTTATGTTCAAGTTCATAATCACCATCAAGGTAAATGCCTACCTCATACTCTTTCTTGTTGGCTTCATCTCGGCTGTAGACTATCCCGATAAAATCCTTATTCACAGCGCTGACAGTGCCTGTAACCTCTTTATCAACAGGCGTAATCTTATCATACTTTTTAGCTGCGCAATTTGATGCAATCCCAAAGATCAGAATCATAATTAAGATCGTCCTTTTTCTCATTTTTATCATCTCCTTTGCGTTAAGCATAACCATCTCCTACCTCTTTATTTTTTCACCAACAGATACAAAAGAAAAATCCCTGATATTGCCATCAGGGAGCTGTCTGCTTACTACGCCCCTCATTGTCTTTCCATCCCATTCGCCGCGCCAGCTTATGGTCTCGCCTTTTGAGTTTGTCTGCATCGTCTCCCAGCTGGTATGGTTACCTGCTCTGCGCCTAGAATACTTAGAAGTTGAAAACCCGTTCTTATTCATGCTATATGATTTCACGCGATTATTTTTGAATGAGATAAGATCATCTCCGACACTTCCTTTTTCAGCGCCGCTTATCTGGGTAAGCTTAATCCTCCATGAGTATCCCTCAAACTCTTTTGCCAGTTGCGCGTCAAGACCCCTCTTCCGCTTAGCGCCATCTAACGCCTTTTGGGTCAGGCTTATCTTCCACGCGTAATCCCGCGCGGCTTTATTTGTAACGCGCGCTCCCTGCTGCTGGCGCAAAAGGGTAGAGAGCGTCTTCTCATATACAGCGATCATGCTGTCATATTCGCTCTTTAAAGCGCTGGTGTGCCTGTAATAATTACCAGCAGCTACAAATAGCGCGAGAATAACAGCGCCGCCGAAGACACCCAATACTATCCGAACCCTTCTTTGAATTTTAGGTCTATCTATCGCCTTCTTTGCCTCTTCTATCTCCTCGAATATCTTCGCCTTAAATTTATCAGAACCAAGAATTCGATTCTTATGCACACTCCTGGTAATAGCGCTCAATTCCTTAGGATCCACGTCCGTATGGTATCGGTTAAACTCGTCCTCTCTGCCGCCAAGAAGATCAAATACCTCTTCAACCTCTTTGCGCATATCAGGATTCTCTCTTGATCCTTGAGCAATATAGCTTTTAAAGCTCGAGTGTGGGTACTGGGCAGCATCGTTTACCATCTTTGCCCTCTTTGGACTCATGTGTATATGGCGAATAAGATGCAGAAGATTGGTCTCTTTTTCGGCAAATTGTGATTTGAACCTCTCCTGGAAGAGATGGCCTTTCTTGCTATAGCGGCCATTATACATCTTCGTGTAGAGGGAGTTGATATCGTGCATGATATTTGAGATCGTAACATTGTTCTTGAGCTCGATAAGCATATGCAGGTGTGTGGGCATCAGGCAGTAGGAGAACAGCTTGAAGTCGTATTGACGCTTGTATTTATCAATCAACCCCACGTACTCACTATAATCCGAGGAATTTAGAAATAGATTTTCATTATGTCCACTCTTAGATGTGACATAATATAATATTTTCTCTATGTATATTCTAGGGAGCCTTGCCATCTCTTCTCTCAACCAATCTGCCAGGTTCCAGGCTAAAATGCTTTTTAACCTTGAAAGTGCCTGGCACTTTTGAGATTGCCAATAAAAAATCCAGGCAATTGCCTGGATTTGCAAGTTTATTTCGGCAATCTGCCGATCCCAAACCAAATTTCACTTGTCAACGCTACTTCTAAATTTGGTTCGGGACGCACGACTTTGCGCCCCCAGATTACTCTGGGTTTGCCCCGTTGGAAATATTCACTTCCAACGCTGCTCTCCCCGTTAAATTTCCAACGGGGTTTGCCATTATCGAATGTACCCCTTTTCAAGGACCTCTTCTCTTCCACTATAAATATACCCTCTATTTAGGTGTAAGTCAAGTAAAGGCGCTATAATATTATAGGTTAATTAAAGGCACCTTTACTTGATCTAAATCGCGGCCGGAAAGCTTGCCCTGAGCCTGTCGAAGGGGCCGCTCCTACATATTTGAACTCTCGGATGGTATAATATATATCAATCAATGAACTTAATGGTGCCTGGCACCCCTTAAAACATACGGCGCTTTTTCTTCTTTTTCTTCTTCGCCTTCTTTTTAACCTCTTTTTTCTCTTCCTTAGGCGCCTCTTTTTTGATCTCCTTCTTAACTTCTTCAACCTCAGCAGGCGCAGCTGCTACCTCTGCCAAGATAGCTGATTCACCTTCAACTGCTGCCTCTTCTTTGGGTTCTACCACAGGAAGCGGCGCAACATAAATCCTGCCTGAATAGTTAAAATTGACTATATTCTCCTCATCATAATGACGGCTCATGACACCTCTCATAACCCACTCATCCTTATCAAGATCACCTCTCCAGAATGTAACACCCTTATCAGCGCTCGACTGCATGGTCTCCCATATAACAAGTTTCTTATCATGCTTCCTGTTTTTAATTCTGACTGAAAAATTTGACATAGCAAAACCCTCATCAACCAGCCTGTCAGCTGAAACCTTGCCATTCTGAAAACGGAGAAAATCCGTATATTGCTCTCTATTCTCTTTCTGTCCCGATTCCTTAAGCTTGATCTCCCATGTGGTATTGTTGAGTTTTTGCCTCATCTCTCTTACATCCTTGCGCCTCTTCTCAATAAGAACCTGCCTGGCAGCCTCTTTCTTCTTTGCTGCCTCAGCAGCTGCCTTCGCAGCAGCCTTTTTGGGATCTTTCTCTTTTCCCCATGCTGCCTGAGAATAATCTATTGATGAAAAAATGAATGCAGCAATTATCATGCAAACCAAAGCTACCTTATTAAGTGCTTTAAGAGTCCTACTATGCATATTACCCTCCCTTTGTTGGCATATGGCTATTTGCTATTTGCCACTTGCCATTTGCCATTTGCTATAAGCTATATGCTATTTGCCATTTACAATGTACGCCTCAATAATCTTCTGCTCTTTTTTAGGTTTATTTTTCGCGTCAACCTTAACGCCTTCTATCTTATCGACAACCTTAGACCCCTTAATAACCTCACCAAATATCGTGTGCCTCCTGTTTAACCAGGGGGTTACCTTAGTTGTAATAAAGAACTGGCTCTTATTAGAGCTGGGCCCTGAATTAGCCATAGCTAAAAGATACGGCCGATCAAAGAGCAGGTCATCGCTAAACTCATCTATAAACGGAGCGCCCCAGATAGATTCACCGGCTCTTCCGGTACCTGTAGGATCGCCACCTTGTATCATAAAATCTTTTATTACTCTATGGAATATTATACCATTATAATATTTTTTTGCAACTAAACTTATAAAATTTTCACATGCCAAGGGGGCGATATCAGGAAACAATTTCAACGTGATATTACCCCTGTTTGTCTTTAAGACTATTGTTGATTTCTCCTTAAGATCTTCCTTCTTCTGGGCATCTTTCGCCTCTTGTATATAATCTCTATGCTTGGCCCTCTCCTTCAGATCATCCATATACCCCATAACTAGTTTTCGTTTATTTTGCCTCGTAAGTAATGATCTAAGTTGTTCCTTCTTCTTATCATCAAGCCTCTTCGCGTCAGCTGTGCGCTTCTCAAGCAATCTGAATACCGCAACACCATGGTAGTATTCAGACACTACAAAATCACCTTCCTCATGTTCCAAGATATTAAAGGCATCGTCCTTGGGAATCTTCCATAGATCTATTAAGGCGTCCAGGGCCATGACATTGATCCAGGCAGCTCCCTTCTGCCCAAGGGCCTTCTTCTCGTCAAAGGTATCCTTCCAGAGACGAGGATTCTTCTTAACCTTCTTTATAAACTCTTTGGCCTCATCCCTGTCTTTGAAACTGATATATTCACTTCCGAAATTGTTATACTGCCTCATAAATTTTACGCGTATCTCATCTTCAGTAACAGTAACCTCAGGGTCCAGCTTGACCTTAGTAAGCTTATTTACAGCCAGCAGATCATGGATACGTCTCTCAAAAGTCGCTACATCATCATTAAACTCATCATTAACCCATCTCTTATACTCATCACTACCATACTCTATCTCTTTCTTTAGCATGAGTCTTCCAAGTTCCTCTTCTAGCTCATCTCTTGAGATAGTATAGCCTAAACGCTTCGCTTCATAAGTAAAGATAAGATTCTGCCATGCCTCATTCCGTATATCATCATCACTTCGATCCTCTTTTCCAGTGCGCGTTAAATAAAATGCTGTCTTGTAATAATAGTTGAATACATCTTCTGGCACAGGTTTTCCGAAGACCTCACCGAGAATCTTTTGCTCAGCCTCTTGGGCATGGGTTATAGCTGTCGATACAATAATTAAACAGATTAAAAAAAGTATTCTTCGCATATTATTATTCAACAATTGTTATAGTTATGGGCTCTGATTCGATACGCTCCTTAAATGTATCGAGCCCTATCTCTTCACCAAACTTATTCTCATATACCCCCACAATCTTATATGCTCCCGGTTCTTTAAAATCAAAATAAGCAAGGGCGTTATATTTTCTGCCGCTTTTGATCTGCGCATTAGGCGCGAGGATAATAAAATTATCTGTTCTTGGTATCCCTGTAGGATGACTATATTTGCAGGTCAGCTCTTCATTCGCGGGAGATGTAACCTTTAGAAAAACGTCTCGGTTGCGCGAGGTCTCTGAACCGGTAAAAAAACGATTGCTGACAAAGACCTCCTCCTTGCCATTATTCTTTAGGGTATAGGTTAACATGATGGGCTTTCTTATCTTATATTCACTATTATCAGAAGATATAGAAAATTTCATTGAAGTGTTATCTGATAGAGATACACCCGGATAAAATAAAACCGCAGAAATTATAGATAATATAATTGAGCAGTCGAGGAGTTTTTCAGCTTTGCGACTGCTCATCCTGAGGCCGTAAGGCCGAAGGATCTTTCTTTTTCGTTTCCAACCTTTTATTTCACGTTCTCTGTCCTTATTCATTGGTAGAGATCCTTCGCTTCGCTCAGGATGAGGGGTCGAAAAATGTTAAAAATTCCCTGACCCCTCAATTGCGCATAACTTTTTATTTACCCCGAACCAAATTTAAAAGCATAGTTTAAGCTAGCAAAATTTGGTTCGGGGTTAATTCGCACTGATGACTTATGTTAAACTACGTTTAACATAAGTCATGTGCTCATTAAATACGTCCTTTGCCATCGAATGTCTCCCAGGTTAGGATATATCTCCTGGCCCAATCAACATCCTTATCATCACCTTTAGACAATCGTAAGAAATGCCTGAAATGTTCAATCGCCTTCTTACGATTTACCATATACTCAGCATATATATAACCCAAGTTAAAGTGCGCGTACTCATCTTCAGGGTTAATCTCCAGCGCCTTCGCAAACTCAGACGCTGCCCTGCTGTGTTCCTGCTTCTGTGTATAAAATACCCCGAGGTTATAGTGCATCTTCGATGTCTCTTTTACAAGTATCTCATTCTGCTTTGCTATCTCGGAGAATCTCTTAGGCAGGCTCTTTAATTCCTTCTCAAATCTATTATTCTTCTTCACCGCTGTCGCGTAATTTTTCTTATACTCATCCAGGCTTTTGATTAACTCTTGATTCTTCTCATATATTTTTATATAATCATTCTTAAATTTATTAACCTCTTTCTCAGATTTTTCAAGATTCTTTTTAATGCGGTTATTCTCTTTGGTCAGGTCACTTATTGATCTCTTAAACTCACCTATCACAGACTGATCCTTAAGCGCTTCGTAGGCGTCCTTAAACTTACTCCTCTCGGATTTTATATGCTTTTGGATATCCATGAGCTGTTTTATGGCGGTCTGAAGTTTCTTGTTCTGCTGTTTTAAGGCCTTATTATCCGAACCCAGACCATCCTTCTCCGCCATTATATCATCTTTCTCTTTCTTTGAGCTGACCTTTAACTTCTCTAATTCGGCCTTATACTCTGCTATCTTCTCCTTATCCTTAAGTAAGAATTTCGTCTGGTCAAGAAGGTTCTTACGATCCGCTTTAACCGCTTGGTTCTCTTTTGCCAATGCCTTGATCTTCTGTTCCTGGCGGTCTCTGGCTCCCTTGAGATCATTTATCTCTTTAGTAAAAACAGGCTCAGCATCCTGCAGGTCTTTCTCAAGCTTAATAGACCTTTGGGCAAAGTAGATAAGACCGCCGCCCTCAGCCAGCACTAGGATCCCTACACATACCGCAAGAATCTTGAATTTGTTCATCTCTATTATTCCCCTTTATATTTTCTGATGCTATGAAACCTTCTCAAAACTACCATATTGTTTAAATGACTTTATCCTGTCTTCGGGTCGCTTCTTAGGTCTTATCATATCAGCATCCTCAGTAATAGGCTGATATTCTCCGTAATCTTTAGGGGGCTTATATTGAAAAGCGCCTTCGTCTCCGGTGGTCAGCTTGTCACCTTCTACAATATGAGGCGTTAATAATATAAGTAATTCCGTATCTGTTGAAGTCTTTGTGTTAGATTTAAATAGAAATCCAAGCAAAGGAATATCTCCAAGGAACGGCAGCTGTTCAGTCGTCTCTACCATCTCTTCTTTACGCAAACCACCTATTACAATAGTTGTGCCATCTTTAACAAGAACCGTTGTCTCAGCCATAGAGGTATCTATAATAGGTATCTGGTTGCCCGAGGGGGTGACAAGGGTATCGATCACACTTGATATCTCAGGCTTAATCTTCATCCTGATAAAACCGTCTGTGTTTATATGCGGGGTCACTGAGAGCTGTATACCTACATCAACAAATGTAACCTCTTCTGAAACTGTAGTAGTTGTCTGGCCGCTTGTTGTTGTGGTAGTAACATAAGCCTGGCGTTCACCAACATGAATTCGCGCTTCCTGATTCTGCACAACCGCCAATTTTGGATTTGAGAGTATCTGCGTATTGCCAAGCGTCTGCAGATACTGCATGAGCAGATCTATGTCAGCTTCATGATGTATTAGGCCCACATGTATCTCCTTGCCAGGAGTTACAGGGGTAACAGTAGCGCCCCCGTAATTTGTGGTAAAACCGCTCGTAGGGATAGAACCTATATCACCGCCCATGGCGTCAAGCCTGGCATTTCTAGTAGTAAAAACATCGGTAGCTGCCTGAACAATACTAAAAGGAGTAGTACCCAGATACATAGAACCAAAACGCTGCCCGCTCTTTAATATACCTTCCCACTGAAGCCCAAGATCTGTCTGATCGCTGATCTTGATCTTTACTATCTTAGCGTCTATTAAAACCTCTCTGGTCTTAGCATCAAGCGCCTCAACCATCATATCTATATCCTTCATTCTATCAGGAAGAGTCTGAACTATTACCTGGTTTGTTCTCTCATCAGCTTTAATAGAACCTACCTTCTTACCATCGAGCTGATGTTTAAGCTGCTCTTCAACATCCTTGGCATTCGCGTATTTTAGGTCGTAGACCTTAACATCGTTCTGCTGCTCAAATGCCGCAAGAGCCTTCTCTATCTCTCTAATCTTCTCAGGCGTATCCATTATTACTACAGCGCCCGAATCTGGTTCAACTAAGACCCTTCCTATACTGCTCTTTAAGGTATCGAAGAGACTAAACCCCTGCTCAGGTATAACATAATCAAGCCGAAATGTCTTTACAACACGCATGTCAGAGAAGCTCTGCCCAAAGAGAGTTCTATACTCGTTCTCTGTCATAACATTATATATATTACCCTGCTTCATATAAGCGAGTTCATTAGATCGCAGCATTATATCAAATATATCCTGTACCCTTACACTATCAACAGATAGCGTAACCCTGCCAGATACATTCTTTGTTGAAACAAGATTTAAGCTTGCCTTTAACGCTAAAAATTTTAAGGCGTCTATTACATCGATATTGCGAAGATCTAAGGATATAGTTCCCTCCATCCCCTCCGCAACCGGGGCCATGCCAGCCTGGCCAAGCGTCTGTTTAATCGGAGCCTGCGCCAATTGCATAAGCTTGCCTTCGGCTGCTATAGAGATTGTACTATTATGTAAGATGAATGACGCTATCAGGCCCGTCATTGCGATCCGCCGCCACAGGCATCGAGGTGTCATCCTCGTCATTGCGAGAAGACTTGCGAAGCAAGTCGACGAAGCAATCTCAAGACAGAGATTGCCGCGCTCGCCTACGGCTCGGCCGTGTCGCGGATGGACACGGCACTTCCTCGGACATTTCGTCCTCGGTCGCTCGCAATGACGAAAAGTTAACTTCGTCAGCCTCGCCCCGAACGAAGCTTTGCTTTGTTCGGGGCTCGCAATGACAGTATATATACATATATTCTTCATATTCGTCATCTTAGCTCAATCTCTTCCCCATCATGACTCAATACAATCCTGTCTTTAAGTATGTTCACAACCTTCACTTCACCTATCATCTGACCACTCTTTACAAAGAAAGTTCTAAGCGCTCTGGTATCCTCAATCATAGCATCCGGATTAGATGACCACGATATGCCGACTAACTTCAGATGCTGTGTCGCTTCTATTATAGCCGCTGTTGTTGAGGTAGCTTCAACAATCGGCTCCTCTGTAGTATCCATTATATCTTCAGCGCCCATCTTAAATATGTTTCGCTGGCGTACCTTGCTTAGATAAAAGCTCTTTTGCTTTAACAGCGGAATAAGAGTTATAGACTCAGCTTTCGCGCCTTCTCTTATCTTAAATTCTATCGCCCCTGAGTTCTTCATATCCACCACAGAATTCGAGATACTTATACCCAGGTAGGCTATTAAAACAAAATTACTCAGGCCAAGTATCCTGTTAACAGCCTTCATGTTTAAACGCCGAAATGATAGACCCCTTAGGCCGCCTTTAAAGAATGAGATCCTGCCAAGCCACGCGCCAGGAGAAAAGAGACTTTTTCCTTTCCTCTTAATGATCTTGCCTTTAGCTGCTGCGGCGTGAGCGCTTGGATCTTCTATTAACTTTAGCAGCTGCTTTTCTGGAGTAGCAGATCCTTCTTGAGCCATCCTGACTTTATCTCCTGTTCGATCATAGTGCGTATAACAGTGCCATTTGCAACAGACCTGTTATGCATAACTACGTCCTTTAGAGCCTTATGGCAAAGAGCGGTTATTCTGCGTGGATATCCGTGGCTATAACGGTATATCTCACTTATCGCGTCATCTAAAAAAAGATGCATACGAGCCGTATAACCGGCCTGCTGCATACGAAACTCTATCATCTGCCTTGTCTCTTTTAAATCCAGAGGATTAAGCGTATATTTAAAACTTATACGATCGAAAAAGTTTGGCATATTCATAATCTTAGCATGCAGTTCAAGCTGACCTAAAAGAACAAGCTGAAGCAGCTTAAACTCGTTTGTCTCGTAATTAAGCAGAACCCTGAGTATCTCCAACGAATTCTCATTAAGCTTCTGCGCTTCATCGATGATAAGCACTACGGTCTTCTTCTCAGTAACCCCTTTTTGAAAGAGAAAGCTCTTTAACGATTCCCTCAGGTCCACAATAGTAGGCAAAGAACCATTATCGCTCGCGCCTACATTGATCTCAAAGTTTTTTACAAGAGAACTTATAAAGAGATGTTCGTTTTCAAAAGACGGATCCAAAATAATATGAAATATAAAATCCTCTCTCTCCTTTAATTCCTGTATCAGCTTTCTTGAAAGAGTCGTCTTTCCTGTACCTATATCACCTAATATAACGCTCAATCCTCTCTTTAACCTAAGATCGATAAGTATGTTAGCGAGAGCGGTCTCATGTTCTTTAGAGAGATAAAAAAAATCAGGATCCGGGCTTGTGGAAAATGGTTCCTTATCAAATCCTAATACCTTAAAATAACTCATATCTTTATCTTCCCTATATGCCTATGAGAGTTTTTCTTATTAGACCTAAAGAATACCCCTCAGACATCAATACCCTTACCTTCTTTATGCGCTTATCAACCATGGACTTATTATAAAATCTTATATTTCCCATCTTTACAGATACAGGCAAAAGTCCGAAATTTGTATAATGATTCAGCGTCTGGTAAGAGATCTGGTGCCTCTTCATAATATCGTGGGCAGAGACCATCCCGTTTTTCTTGCCCCTTGTTGTGGTTAATTTTGCGCTTGAGCGTTTACCATTTATCATTGGTCTCTCTCGTCATTGCGAGCCCGCCACCGTAGGTGGCGAGGCGTGGCAATCTCAAAAAACGATTCAGTATTTGAGATCCCTTCGTCGTCTGTCTTTGACAGACTCCTCGGGATAAATTCGGCTTATCACTTATGTCATGCTTTGCATGACATAAGTGATAGCCTCATTTAGTTATAGTAACTATCATAACTATAGTATATTACTATTATAGGTGTGTCAAGAAAATTGACCCATCAATGATAATTTTTTTTCGATTATTATTATAAGAATTTTACAAATTGAAAGGGAACTTGAGTGGATACAAACAATTCGTATTGCGTATATCGTATTGAGTATTGCGTAATCATACTAGCTTTGCATGCTTTTATCTGTACTACGCGACACGCAATACGCATCACGCAATACGAAAACAACACGACTATCGCTGCATAGATACAGCAACAATCTTATCGAGCTCTTCTATCTTGTGGAAATCTTCCTCAGCAACAGCCTTGGTTGATGAGAAGGTCTCAAAGACGCTTATAGCCTTAATAATAGCGACCTTCTCGCCATCATGATAGACCTCAAAGAGTTGGCCCTCTGTAACACCATTAGACTCGCCAAGATCTATCAGAACCTCTTTAGCCCCGTTATCCTTTCCTATCGTTATGCCGTGTTTCTCTATCTTTCTGCTTTTGGCTATCAGCTTAGCGGGCTCTAGATCATCTAGTTCACGCTCTATCATAGCAGTCTCTCTGCTCTCCCTGGCTATTTCGTTCCTCATGGTTGATTCCAGGTCAATCTGCTCCTCAAGCATGTACGAAACCTTGTTATCGAGGCTCTCCTTCTTCTTGCGAAGCTCCTCGGCAACGCGCTCTGTCTCCTCTTTCTCTCTTCGAAGGCTATCGACATCTTGCTTTAATTTATTCTCAGTATCTCTCTTCTGCTGTCTAAGCTCAAGCGTTGTATCTTGGGCATTCGTTAAATCTCTCTGGCTCTCCTTGAGCTTATCTCTTAAATAAGCGACCTCAGTCCTAAGACTCTTCTCATTATCCTTATAGAGAGAGAGCTGCTCTTTTAAGTTGTCTTCTGTCTGGTTCCTCGACTCCTCTATCTGGCTTAATTGCTCAGTAAGAGCATCTTTCTCATTCTGAAAAGATTCGACCTGATTATTTAATCTCTCCTTAACACTCTCCATAGAAGTGTAGCGGGAATTTAAGAACGCGTTCTCCTCTTCTAAGGTCGCCACCTTATCATATAACTCTGATTCGGTACTTTTGGTCTGCTTGGTAAGAAATGAGAGCTCTTCCTTAAGTTTAAACTCGCTATTTCTTAATTTCAGCAGCTCTGCCTTAAGCTCTGATTCAGTATCTTTCTTCGTGCCCTTTATAGCGCTTATCTGCGCGGCCATAAATGACTTATCTTCTTCAAGCTCTAGTATCTTCTTATTAAGTTCCTGCTCTTTCTCCTGGGCCTGTCTTTCCAGAGAATCAATCTTGTTTATCTGTAAAATCTCTGCCTGTTTCAGCGCCAATACCTGATCCCTGAGATCTTTTTCAGTCTCTTTGCTATCACCTTCTATATCTTCAAGCTTCGCGGCCAACAATATCCTCTCTTTCTCAAGATAGGCGGCCCTGCTCTTCATATCAACTTCGGTTCTTTGCTTAGCGTTTTTTAGAGAATCTATCTCGTCCCTTAGCTGCGATTCTATCTTTTTGTTAGAATCTTCCAATGCTGTTAATTTCGATATAAGGAATGATTTATCGCGCTCAGCTGCCATTATCTTCTCATTAAGCTCTGATTTCGCCGCGTCTTTCGCCTGAGACATAGATTCATTCTGCCCCTTTAAGAGAGCGTTATCATTTTTCAAGCGTACAATCTCTTCTCTCATGTTGGCTTCTGTATCATTTAGCGTAGCTATCATATT
>JBHPDT010000043.1:0-15587 GCA_042577545.1 Candidatus Omnitrophota bacterium
ATATTTGAGAAGATCGCTAAGAAATATAAGAAGAATACATCTATAAGCTTAAAATTCGACGCGGCATTAGCGCAAAAGATTTACGCTAGTAGCGATATATTTCTTATGCCATCAAGATATGAACCATGTGGGTTAGGACAACTTATCAGCTTTAAATACGGCACAGTTCCGGTTGGGCGTAGGACAGGGGGCTTGGCTGATACTATAGTCGATTACAACCCGGAAACTGAGGAAGGCAATGGTTTCTTATTTGATAAGACTGATTCAAAGGAGTTTCTCGGATCTATCAAAAGAGCCCTTGATGTTTACGAAAGATAAGTGGATGCGCTTGATCGATAAGATCTCTAGATATGATTTTTCATGGGATGTATCGGCAAAAGAGTATATAAAGATATATGAGAAGATTTTAGGAGCGGTAGGCTGTAAAGCCTAGGCATCTTAGATCTTTAACTTAGAACTTAGAACTAAAACGGTATATTACATGATAATTGGCGTAACAGGATGCCTGGCAACAGGAACGTCTCTTGCTGCTGACTATATTGCAAAAAATTTGAAGGCAGATCTTCTGATTGCGGATAAGTTAGCGCATTTGGCATTAAAGAAGAATAGTGGATCATTCAAGGCTATTGTTTCAGTATTTGGCAAAAGTATCTTAAACGACGGTGGCGCGATAGATCGGAAGAGGCTCTCGGAGAAGGCCTTTAAGAGCAAAAAGAGCCTTAAACGCCTAACAGAGATTATTCATCCCGAGGTTATCGGCCATATAAGGAAAAAGATCAATAAGATTCATAAGGAGTCATCTTTTCTTGTAGTTGATGGGCCTGTACTTATAGAATCAGGATTTTACAAAGAGTGCGATAAGCTTATTGTGGTGACCTCTTCTTTGGTCTTACAGCTTGAGAGAGCAAAGAAGCATAAAGGAATCGAGTTTGAAGACGCCTTATCGCGCATAAGTTTACAGATGCCGCTATATAAAAAAGTGCGGTATGCTGATTATATTATAGATAATATTGGACGTATCAGTGAATTGAAAACAAGGTGTAATAAAGTTGCTGAAAGTATAAGAAAGAACAAATAAAGGGGGAGAAGTATTATGGTAATTGATGCTGCTGAATTAAAGAAGATGAAGGTAGCGCAGTTGGCTGAACTTGCGAAAAACCTAAAGATTAATGATGTGACTGGTCTTAAGAAACAGGATCTGATTTTCAAGATCCTTCAGTCACGTACACGCGAAGAGGGTGTTATGAATGGCGGTGGAGTCTTAGAGGTCCTGCCGGATGGATTTGGTTTTTTGCGTTCACCAAATTACAATTATCTTCCCTGTCCTGATGATATATACGTATCCCCGAGCCAGATAAGAAAATTTGACTTAAAGACAGGGGATACTGTGCATGGTCAGATCCGGTCTCCCAAAGAAGGTGAGAGATACTTCGCCCTTCTAAAGGTAGAGGAGGTTGATTTTACTGATCCGGAAAAGGCAAAGGAGAAGATCTGCTTTGAAAATCTTACACCCCTTTATGCTACAGAACGGTTCCTGTTGGAGCATGACCCAAGGGAGATCTCAACAAGGGTTATGGACCTTCTAACGCCGATCGGTAAAGGACAGCGCGGAATGATAGTTGCGCCCCCCTATAGCGGAAAAACGATAATACTTCAGAAGATCGCCAATGCAGTTACCCAGAATGCCCCTGATACGATTCTCATAGTACTCCTAATAGATGAGCGGCCTGAGGAGGTTACTGATATGCAGCGCTCAGTTAAGGGGGAGGTAATAAGCTCGACATTTGATGAGCCTGCTGAAAGACATGTTCAGGTAGCTGAGATAGTTCTTGAGAAGGCCAAGAGACTTGTTGAGCACAAGAAGGATGTATTGATACTGCTTGATAGTATAACTCGTCTTGCGAGAGCATATAACGCTGTTGTTCCCCATAGCGGAAAAATTCTATCTGGTGGTGTGGATTCTAACGCGTTACACAAGCCAAAGCGTTTCTTCGGAGCTGCCAGAAATATTGAGGAAGGTGGTTCACTTACTATTATTGCTACCGCACTGGTTGATACTGGTAGCCGAATGGATGAAGTTATATTTGAAGAGTTTAAGGGAACTGGTAATATGGAGCTACAGTTGGACAGGACGCTTTTTCAAAAGAGGATATATCCAGCTATAGATATTAAGCGCTCCAATACGAGAAAAGAAGAGCTTTTACTTGATCCAGAGGAGCTTAAGAGAGTTTGGATTCTGCGTAAGGTCCTAAATGACCTGCCATCTGATGAGTCGATGCAGCTGCTGATAGATAAGTTGTTAAAGACAAAGACAAACGCTGAATTCTTGATGGGGATGAACAAATGAAATAAGCAACCAGAAACCTGTAACCAGTAACCAGATAGTGTTATCAACATGCTTTTTCTGGTTTCTGGTAACTGGTTACTAGAGATAATGTTTTTTCAAATCAATATAAAGGAGGTAGTAAACAGATGAAAGATAAGATACATCCAGAGTACAAGGAAACAACAATAACATGTGCTTGCGGTGAGGTGTTGCACACAAAGTGTACTAAGCCGAATATCAAGGTTGAAATATGCTCAAAGTGTCACCCATTCTTTACTGGCAAGCAAAAGCTTCTTGACTCTGCTGGTAGAATTGAGAAGTTCAACAAGAAGTATGGAAAAAAGCAGGGATGATAGCCGCGCTGCAGAGCAAAAAAGAGAGAGCTCAAGAATTGGAAGCGCTTCTTGCTGACCCTGAAGTTTTGAAGGAGAGGTCTGTCTATCAGAGGTATGCGAAGGAGCTCTCCTCTTTGTCGAATGTGCTTACTAAGTATGAGAAGTATCTTAGCATAGAATGTGAGATAGAGAATACGAAAGCATTATTAGCGGAGAAGCACGATAAGGAATTTATCGAGCTAGCTCAGCAGGAGTTAAACCAGCTGGAAGAGAGCCTTAGCAAGCTTAAACATGAGCTTGAGGAGATCCTGATAGATGATGACCCTGACGCTGATCGCAATATTATAATGGAGATACGCGCGGGCACAGGAGGCCAGGAGGCTTCTTTGTTTGCTGGCGATCTCTTTAGGATGTATTCAAAGTATGCCCAGGCTAGAGGCTGGAAGGTAGATCTGATTAATACCTCTGAATCTGAAGCTGGCGGCCTAAAAGAGGTCATCTTTTCCGTGGAGGGTGATGGGGTCTACAGAAAGCTAATGTATGAGAGCGGTGCGCATAGAGTTCAGCGCGTTCCTACTACAGAGGCATCGGGCAGGATCCATACATCCGCTGTTACAGTAGCTGTATTGCCTGAGGCAGAGGAGATAGATATTGCCATAGATCCAAAAGATATAAGGGTAGATGTTTTTCGAGCAAGCGGGCATGGCGGCCAGAGTGTAAACACTACGGATTCAGCCGTTAGAATAACACACATAGAGACCGATATTGTAGTATCATGTCAGGATGAGAGGTCTCAGCTTAAGAACAAGATAAAAGCGATGAAGGTATTGAGATCTCGTTTGCTTGAGCGCAAGAAGCAGGAGCATCAAGACAAGATATCGGCGGATAGAAAGAGTCAGGTAGGCTCTGGTGATAGGAGCGAGAAGATCAGGACCTATAATTTCCCTGATAGACGTGTTACAGATCACAGGATAAAATTTACTTTACACAAGCTCGAGGCTGTATTAGAGGGAGATCTTAGCGAATTGATAGATGCGCTTGCTCATGCGGATAAGAAGGCAAAGTTGGAGAATCTTTGATTCAGCCTTTAGCTTACAGCTTTCAGCTTACAGCAAAAACCCTTGCATTAGCGTTTAAAGCTGATAGCCGAAGGCTGATAGCTGTCAGAGTGAGGATTAATTAGAACGAATGAATATTGTACTGCTAACAGAGCATAAACTAAGTGATCATGGGATAGAGTCCAGTAAAGTCAACGCTGAGATGATGTTGACAGATATTTTGGATTGCCAGAGAGTAGACCTCTACACTGAGGAGAGGACCCTATCTGGTGAGGAGCTTGCCAGGCTTGAGAATATGATCTCTCGCAGGATTGGCGGAGAGCCTCTGCAGTATATTCTAGGTAAGACCCAATTTTATGGCAACGACTTCCTGGTAGAGCCGGGAGTTTTGATACCTCGGCCGGAGACTGAGCTCCTAGTTGAAACTGTACTTAATCTTATGAAGAGATACGAGATACTAGATACGAGATACGAACCATCAGTGCTAGATCTCTGCGCCGGAAGCGGAAATATAGCTATTTCATTGACAAAAGCTCTTACTCATTGTAAAATAATGGGTTCTGATATCTCTAAAAAGGCTATAGAGGTCGCTGGGAAGAATGCTGTTCGTAATATGGTTGAGGATAGAGTCTCATTTGTGGAGGCAGATCTATTCGATCTGCCAGCAGATAATAAGTTTGACGTAATAGTATCGAATCCGCCATATTTGACAGCAGATATGATGAAGCAGCTTCCTAAGGAAGTTATGGCAGAGCCATTAACAGCGCTCTATGGCGATACTGATGGCTTATATTTTTACTCGCGCATCGCGCAAGAAGCGCCCTCTTATTTAAAGAGTGAGGGTTTCGTGGCTTGTGAAATTTCACCGGAGATCTCAGGTCCTGTGAAAGCGTTATTTTCAGACTCACCCGATTTTACAGATGTGCAGATATGCAAAGATTATAATGATCTAGACCGTGTCATAACAGCTAAAAAGCGATTGAGTTAGCATATGACACTATACGCTAAACGCTATACGCTATCCGCTAAAACATGTAGTTAGCCTTAGAGAAAACATGGATAAACTTATAATAAAAGGACCAACGCGACTTTCTGGAGAGGTTGAGATAGATGGCGCCAAGAACGCGGCACTTCCTATCATGGCAGCCGCGCTATTATCTGATGAGAAGTCTATTATCAAAGGGGTGCCGGAGCTATCTGATGTCTTTACAATGATAAAGATATTACGTTCTTTGGGAGTAAAAGTTGATTTTTCCGATGGTGTTTTGCAGATAGAGCCAGATGGTTTTAAAGGTAATACAGCCCCATATGAATACGTAAGTACGATGAGGGCTTCCGTATGTTTGTTAGGTCCGTTACTCGCGAAACTGAAATCCGCCAATGTCTCTTTACCCGGTGGTTGTGTTATTGGACCGCGTCCAGTAAATATTCACATAAAGGGCATGAAGGCGCTCGGCGCTGACTTAAAGGTTGAGCACGGATATCTTGTTGCTAAGACCAAGGGCCTGAAAGGGGCCTCAGTCTATCTGGCTGGTTCTTTCGGCTCATCTGTTTTAGCTACAGCCAATATAATGATGGCAGCGACTCTGGCAAAGGGTAGGACTATTATAGAGTATGCTGCTTGCGAACCAGAGATTGTGGATTTAGCTGAGTTTCTCATTAAGATGGGCGCTAAGATCAAGGGCCAGAGAACACATACTATTGAGATAGAGGGTGTCAAAAAGCTAAAAGGCGCTGTGCATACTGTGATACCTGACAGAATAGAGGCAGCTACCTATATGATAGCAGCATGCGCTACAAAAGGTGATATTACAGTCAAGAGAGCTAATATTAAACATTTAGGAGCTGTTGTTGATAAGTTGACAGAAGCAGGAGCTATTATAACAAATAAACCGAACAACGCAATAAGAGTGAGAGCGCCGCGTTCTCTACGGGCGATTGATATTACTACCCACGCTTATCCAGGTTTTCCAACAGATCTACAGGCTCAGATGATGGCTCTTATGTGTATGTCACGGGGCATAAGTATCATTACTGAGAAAGTGTATCCTGAAAGATTTATACACATAAGTGAGTTAAGCAGAATGGGAGCGCAGATAGTTCTTGAGGGTGAGAGCGCTATAATAAAGGGTGTGAAGATATTCAGTGACGCATTAGTTATGGCATCTGACCTAAGAGCTTCAGCCGCCTTGGTTATAGGAGGCATTGCAGCTAAGGGCCAAACAGAGGTTTCCAGAATTTACCATCTTGATAGAGGCTATAAGAACATGGAAGTAAAGCTCTCAAAGCTAGGAGCAGATATCACGAGAGTAAATGAGTAGCGCGTCGTGCGTATTGCGTTATGTTTTTACGGAATACGAAATACGATATACGCAATACGAAAAATTGAACAAGGAGGAAGAACAATGGCAGCAAAGATAAGGCTCAAGAGAATGGGCACAAAGCGTAAACCACACTTTCAGGTTATAGTATGTGATCGCACAGCCGGTAGAGGCAGCAGGGCTATTGAGGTGCTCGGATACTATGATCCATCGAAGAATCCTATTTCAGTGAAGCTTGATAAAGAGCGAGTTGAATATTGGGTTGGCGTGGGCGCTCAGATGAGCCCAACTATAAAAAGTCTAATAAAGAAGAATTAGTATATTTTGCTATGGATATCAGTGTCTTGACACTATTTCCTAAGATGTTTGAGGCTGTGACTTGCGAATCTATTATTAAAAGAGCTCAAAGTTCTGGCAAAATTAAGATCAGGCTCTATAATATGCGGGATTACACCCTAGACAAGAATCGCAAGGTTGATGATAAGCCTTTTGGCGGAGGGCCAGGCATGGTTATTAGATGTCAGCCTGTGGAATCTGCCTTAATAGCTGCGAAGAAAAAAACAAAAGGGGCTAAGGTTATACTTATGAGTCCCAAGGGGCGACAATTCAGCCACAAGACAGCTTATAGACTCTCTAAGCTTAAGTCGATCATATTGATAACAGGCCATTACGAGGGAGTGGACGAAAGAATAACTGATCTAGTGGATGAAGAGATCTCAATAGGTGATTATATTCTTACTGGAGGAGAACTTCCCGCAATGGTACTAATAGATTCAGTTGCGAGGCTTATACCCGGGGTATTGGGTGATGATGCTTCATCTGGTGATGAGACTTTTTCAAGCGGTCTCCTAGAGTATCCGCACTATACCAGACCAGCGGATTATAATGGAAAAAAGGTGCCTGAGGTGCTTATCTCAGGCAATCATAAATCAGTAAAGAAGTGGAGGGATTATCAGTCATTAAGGGCAACAATTAAGCTTAGGCCTGATTTAATTAAACATATAGATCAGCTTGATAATGAGTAACAATAAGTTTCGGTGTTCGGTGAGCGGTTCTCGGTTTTCGGCCTCGTATTGCCGTAAACCGTAAACCATAAACCGCAAACCGATACATGGGAGGAACGTACAAAATGAGTAAGATAAGGGCGGTAGAATCAAAACATATAAAGTCTAAAATAACCGAATTTTCAATAGGAGATACTATTAGGGTTTATCTGAAGATTGTGGAAGAGGATAAGCAGCGTCTTCAGGCATTTGAGGGCATCCTTATAGGCCGTAGTGGTTCTGGTATAAAGGAGACTATCAGGGTTAGAAGGATCTCTTATGGAGAAGGCGTTGAGAGAATATTTCCTCTCCATGCGCCTACAGTTGAGAAGATTGATGTAGTAAGACGAGGAAAGGTCAAGAGAGCAAAGCTCTACTACCTTAGAGAGAAGGTTGGAAAGAAGACAGCTGTGCAAGAGAAGATAGGGCCGGTAGCTAAAAGTAAAGCATAATTGTTTATAAATGGACCTCAAACCAAAGGACGCGCATAATAACAAGGCTTTGTTTGCCGAGGAAGAGATCGCTTGGCAAAATGGATTTAGGCTTATTGCTGGTATAGATGAGGCGGGCAGGGGGCCTCTGGCTGGGCCTGTTGTCGCTGCTGCGGTAATTCTTAAAGATCTTAATTTTGGAGTCAGAATTGATGATTCCAAGAAATTGACTCCCGCGGGACGAGATAAGGCCTTTCTTCAGATACTCGATAAGGCTATAATTGGCATAGGGATTGTTTTTGAGGATATCATAGATAAGATAAATATCTATAGAGCTACTCTTTTAGCAATGGAGAGGGCGGTTTTAAACCTCAGCTCACATCCAGATCTTTTGCTCATAGATGGAAAGATGAAATTAAGAATACGTTGTTCTCAACGTTCTATAGTTGCTGGTGATAGCAAGAGTATTTCTATCGCATCCGCTTCTATTGTGGCTAAAGTAACTCGTGATAAGCTTTTAAGTTTTTATAACAGCATCTTTCCTGAATATGGCTTTAAAAGGCACAAGGGGTATGGCACTAGGGGCCATATAGATGTGCTTAAGAGCAAGGGGTATTCACCGATACATAGACGAACCTTTAATGTACGAGGATAATTGATGCTAAGTGATATTGAAATTGCCCAACGAAACAAGCCTCAACAGATTACTGAGATAGCAAAGGCCGTAGGCATAAGGAATGATGAGCTTATGCTTCATGGCGCCTACATTGCAAAAACCTCCCTCTCTATCCTAGATAGACTTAAGAGCAAACCAGACGGCAAACTAATTCTTGTTACATGCATGACGCCTACGAAGCACGGAGAAGGCAAGACCTCTACCGCTATTGGGCTGACCCAGGCTTTAGGAAAACTTAAGAAGAGAGTAGTTCTCTGTTTGCGCGAGCCATCGCTTGGACCTATGTTCGGAATTAAGGGAGGGGCTTGTGGCGGCGGGCATTCCCAAGTGTTGCCGATGGAAGATATAAATCTTCACTTTACCGAGGATAGCTACGCTGTTGCGGCCGCGAATAATCTTCTATGCGCAATGTTAGATAACCATATATATTTTGGGAATAAGCTTAAGATAGATCCCGAGAAGATATTTATACGACGATGCATAGATATGAGCGACAGGACATTAAGAAGGATGCGCTTTAACATTAATAATGATATAAGTTATGAGAGCGGGTTCGACATAGTTGCCGCATCAGAGGTAATGGCTTCACTCGCGTTAAGTCGTGATTTGAGTGATCTAAAATCCCGCCTTTCAAGGATCGTCGCGGCTTTTTCTAAGGACTCTAAACCTGTTACGTCTAGTAATTTAGAAGCGGTTGGCGCTATGATATCACTTTTGACTCATGCTATAATGCCCAATTTAGTCCAAACAGTTGAGGGGCAGCCTGCCTTTGTTCATTGTGGACCATTTGCTAATATAGCCCATGGCGCAAATAGCGTAATAGCTACTAGAATGGGTTTAAAATTAGCAAACTACGTTGTGACTGAAAGTGGTTTTGGATCTGATTTGGGCGCGGAGAAGTTTTTCAATATAGTCTGTAGACAGGGTGGGCTTAAGGCGGATTTAGCTGTTTTGGTTGTTTCGGCTAGAGCGGTAAAGATACATGGCCTTGATAATATTACTCAGCACATAAATATAATAAAAAGATTTGGGGTTGAGCCTATCGTTGCTATAAACAGGTTCAGCAGTGATTCGGAAAAAGAGATAGAGTTAATAAAGAGACACTGCAATTTTTTGGAAGTAGAAGCGGCGGTCTCAGAGGCTGTTGAAAAAGGAGGAAATGGCGCTGTTGAACTTGCCGAAGGCTGCGTCAAGCTAATACAGAATAAGGCAGCTACGTTTAAGTTCCTGTATGATGAAAAAGATCCGGTTCGTTTGAAGATAGAGTCTATCGCATCCTCGGTATACGGCGCAGAGGGTGTGGATTTTTCAGATGAAGCAGAAGCAGATCTAAAGAGGATAGATGATCTTGGGTTTAGCCGACTTGCTGTTAATATCGCTAAGACTCAATTTTCATTGTCAGATGACCCCCAGCTTGTAGGGGTGCCTAAAGGGTGGAGACTAAAGGTAAGGGATATAAAGATTTGCGCTGGCGCGGGTTTTGTTGTTCCTATTTGTGGTAAGGTCATGTTGATGCCTGGGTTGCCCAAGAAGCCTATCGCGTCTAATATAGATACAGATGATAATGGAAAAATAACAGGTCTCTTTTAGGGGAGGCGGAGTATCCCTGAAGTGGGCGAAGGATCTCTAATAATGGATGGAGAGGTTTAATTATGAGATATGTAGATAAGAATATCAAGTATTTTGCAAATAAACTTGCCGCAAAAGCTCCCACACCCGGAGGAGGAAGCGCTGCCGCGCTCTCAGCTTATATAGGATGCTCCCTTTTGAGTATGGTAGCAAACTATACCCTTGCCAGAAAAGGCTTTAACGGATATAAGGATAGGGCAAAAAGAGTTCAGAAGGGTTCAGAAAAATTAAGGCAAACATTTGCTGAATTGATAGATAAGGATGTAGAGGCTTACGAGAGCCTTTCAAAGGCTTTTATTAAATATAAGGATAATACAGCCAAGCTTCAGCCTGCGTTAAAGAGAGCGGTGGGGCCTCTTGCCAAGATATGCATACATGCTCATAGGGCAGGCATATTATGCCTGGATCTTTCATATGTGGGCAACAAGTATCTTATGTCTGATCTGTGTACATCGATATATCTTCTTGATGCTGCGCTCGAGTCATCTATGATAATAATTAAATCCAATCTAGCGTATATGAAAGATAAGAGTTATATCATCAATAAGAAGCAGCAATATGTATATCTACAGCAAGATATGAAGAGAATCAAGGCAGAGGTTCTAGCTAAGGCAAAGGAAAGGATGCTAATCTGATATGGGAGCAAAAATATTAGATGGTAGATCTAAGGCTCAGGATATAAAAAAGGACTTAGTGGAAGAGATAAGCCAATTCGATCAGTCAATAAAGAAGAACTTGAGATTGGCTGTTCTTCAATCTCAGTGTGATGAGGCCTCTTCTGTTTATATAAATTGCCAGAAGAAAATTGCCGCTGAGTTGGGTATCTCATACGAGTCTATAGCGCTAGATTCTTCTTCACAGGAGGAATCTATTTCAGCTATTCAGGTTTTAAATAAGAGAGAGGATGTTGCGGGGATATTTATTCAACATCCTTTGCGCGAAGGGTTCAGAAAGCATGAGATATATTCATCTATATCGCCAGATAAGGACGTGGAAGGAATAAACCCTGAAAATCTTGGCAGACTTTTTATAAAATCTCCCAGAATAGTGCCCCCTACCGTATTGGCTGTCATGGAACTAATTAAATTAAGCGGTGTTTCTCTTTACGGAAAAGAGGTCACGATAATAGGTCATAGTGATATTGTAGGAAAGCCCCTATCAATTCTTTTATTGAACGAATTTGCTACAGTGTCGGTTTGCCATATTGCTACAAGTCAAAAGGGAGATCTCCAATCTCATGTTAAAAGAGCGGATGTTTTAGTAGCTGCTGTTGGTAAGCCAAATCTTATTAAGGGCGAATGGGTAAAAGACTCATCCTTGGTTATCGATGTTGGCATTAATATGGTTGATGATAAGCTTGTAGGCGACATAGAATTTGATGTAGCCAAGGAGAAGGCTTCCTTTATTACCCCAGTGCCTGGGGGAGTAGGACCGCTTACAACTATTATGCTAATGAGTAACTGTGTAAAACTATTCAAATTACAGCGGGGTTTGATGTGATTATAACAAAAAATAAGCCGATAGATGTGATATTAGATTCTCTAAACGACGTCAAAAGTGTTTTTCTGGTGGGTTGCGCGCAATGCGCTGCTGTATGCAAGACAGGGGGGGAAGAGGAAGTATCGGGGATGACTAAGATACTTGAGAAAGAAGGCAAGCGTGTTACGGGTGGCGCTGTACTAGATCCTATGTGCCACCTTGTTAAAGTAAAACAGTTCTACCAGAAGAATAAGAAGGCATTGCTTGAGTCAGATAGTATTGTTGTGTTGGCTTGCGGGGATGGTGTGCAGTCTATCATGGATGGAACCAAGGGCATGCAGGTTACCCCTGCGCTAGATTCTCTCTTTTTGGGAGAGCTCCAACGAGGAGGCCACTTTGTTCAGAAGTGTATTTTATGCGGCGATTGTATTGTTGATAAAACAGGCGGGATATGCCCTGTAACAATATGTACAAAGGGGCTGCTCAACGGGCCTTGCGGCGGCTCAAAGAACGAGAAGTGCGAAGTGGATAAAGATAGAGAGTGCGGCTGGATATTAATATATAAGCGCTTAAAGGATAAAGGCAAGCTCGATAAGCTTAAAGAGTTTGCTAAGCCCCAGGATCATTCTAAGCAATTAAAACCACAGAAATTTATTGTAGGGGGAAAATAGACTTCGTAAAAATAGCAAAGGATCATCAGATGAGTTTAAGGGATGCCATAGAGAAGAAGAAGTTTGTAGTTACAAGTGAGATAGGCCCTCCGAAAGGTGTTGATGTTGGCAAGATGATAGAGGAGGCCAAGCCTCTAGTCGGAAGGGTTGATGCGGTAAATGTAACGGACTTACAAAGTGCGGTTATGAAACTCGGATCTCTTGCAGCATGCCATCTCATAAAAGATATAGGGTTGGATCCTGTCTATCAGATAACCTGTAGAGACAGGAATAGGCTTGCTTTGCAGTCAGACCTCTTATCTGCCTCGGTCTTAGGTATTAATAATATATTAGTGCTTACGGGCGATCATCCCTTAAGTGGCGATCATCCCCAAGCCAAGCCTGTATTTGATCTTGATTCAGTGCAGCTTTTGCGGGCTGCCACTGACCTTAAGGATGGTAAGGATATGGTAGGAAATGACCTCAATGGTAAACCTGATTTTTACCTTGGAGCGGTTGTAAACCCATCTGCTGACCCGCTTGAGCCTGAGTTGATCAAGCTAGAAAAGAAGATTAAGGCAGGCGCTCAATTTTTTCAGACGCAGGGCGTCTATGACATCTCAAGATTTAAGAAATTTATGAATGAGGTTAAGAAGTTTAATGTTCCTATTATTGCGGGAATTATTTTAATTAAATCAGCGAAGATGGCAAGGTATATGAATGAGAATGTAGCGGGTATCTATGTGCCTGAGGATCTTATATTAGAAATTGACGGCGCTTCTGATAAGTCAAAGAAATCGATAGAGATCGCCGCCAGGATTATAGGCGAATTGAAGACCGCATGCGATGGTGTCCATATTATGCCTATAGGTTGGGAACGGTACGTGCCGCAACTTTTAGAAGCAGCTGACCTGTAGATAAGCAGGCCACTGAAGTAACTGAACGCAGTACGCAATACCATATACGCAATACGCAAATAAGGAGGATTTATGATGAATCCAAAGGTTGCTATAGAGTCTCTTACGAAGACAAAATTAAGCAGAAAGTTTGCCATAGCGTTTGTTTTTATGTCGCTCGTACCTATAGTGCTTACTGTCTATATTATATACTGGCTTAAGTTGGCTCCAATGGTTCAGAGGCAAGTCCCCTATTTCAATATTACGATAATCTTTACAGTCCTGCTAAGCTTAGCTTCATTTGATCTGATACGAAGGTCCATGCTTGCTCTGGAGCACTTTTCAAGGAAAGCCAAAGAGATCGCCAGTGGTGAGTATTTTAAGCGGGTCGATGTTGAGGAATCAGATGAGGTAGGGCTTTTGGCTCAGTCATTTAATAAGATCACAGGTGAGTTAGAGGAGAAGATAAATGAACTGGAAACCTCAAAGAAGCTCTTGCAGCATATACTTGAGAAGGTGGGCACTGCGGTATCATCGGCAAAGGGAATAGATAATTTGCTGGAATTAATATTACAGAGCCTCGTTGAAGGCGTAGGCGCTACTTCTGGCGCTATATATTTGGTGGATAATGCATCTGATAAGATGAATATGCAAATCTCATTTGGGCTATCTGATGACTTAAAGAAGATATCTGTAAATACAAGGGATGGTTTGATAGGCAGAGTCTGCCGCTTAAAAGCGACCGAGAGCGTGGCAAGTATTAAGACCAATCCCGCGGCATATTCTGAATTTAGTAAGGGGTTGGCCAAATATTCACTTCTTGCGTCCCCGCTTTTATTTAGGGATGAGTTAATAGGGACCATTCTTATAAATGACAAAAAGAGCGGAGAGTTTGATAATGATGATATGATACTTCTTGGAAATGTTGCTGCGCAGACGGCGGTTGCTATAAAGAACGCGCAGATGGACAAAGACGCGGAGAAGACATATATAGAGACGATAACCGCGTTGGCTGTCGCGGTTGAGGCAAAAGATCGCTATAGTCGTGGTCATATTGATAGAGTTGCTAAATATGTTGAAGGGCTGAGCAAGCAGATGCATCTGGATGAGGAGTTTTCCAAGCTGCTTATGAGCGGCGCTGTTCTTCATGACGTTGGTAAGATCGGTATCAGAGATGCTATATTATTAAAAAAAGGGCCACTTAGTAAGGAAGAAGAGAAAGAGATGCGAGAGCACGCTATTATAGGAGTTAATATCATTCGTCCAATAAAGTCCATGGCAGCTCTCTGTGATCTTGTTCGTCACCATCAGGAGTTCTATGACGGATCCGGCTACCCTGATGGCCTAAAGGGCGATGAGATCCCACTCTCAGCGCGGATCTTAAAGGTCTGTGATGCGTATGACGCTATGACGACTGATAGACCATATCGTAAGGCTATGAGCAAGAAGGAGGCTACAAAAGAGCTTCAAGAGAAGAGTGGATCGGAATTTGACCCGAAGATAGTAAAGGAGTTTCTTAAGGCCATATGAGCAAGATTACATTTGATAGCCTGGCTGTGAAAAAGAGATCGAATACTCCTATAGTTATGCTGACAGCTTATGATTACCCGATGGCGGATATTATAGATAAGAGCGGAGTTGATATCGTGCTAGTGGGTGATTCGCTTGCCAATGTTGCCTTAGGTCTTGAGTCTACAACCTCTGTCGGGATGAAGGAGATGCTTCATCACGCAAAGGCTGTAAGACGCGCAATAAAACGGTCTATCTTAATAGGGGATATGCCCTATTCTTCCTATCAGGTTGATTGTGAGGCCGCCCTTAACAATGCCAAGTCTTTTATAAAGGAAGCTGGGTGTGATGGTGTTAAATTTGAATGGTTTGGGGATTGCCCCAAGGTTGTCGAGGAGGTAGTGAAAACAGGTATTCCTGTTATGGGTCATATTGGTTTAACTCCGCAAACCGCTCAAAAAAAGGGCGGTTTCAAGGTTCAAGGCAAAGACGCGGATGCGGCAAGAAACCTAATTGATAGTGCCCTATTGCTTCAGGAGTTGGGCGTTTTTTCTATTGTGCTGGAATGCGTACCAGATACCCTGGCGCAGATGATAACCGAGAAATTACGTATACCAACAATAGGTATCGGCGCTGGCCCATGGTGTGATGGCCAAGTTCTCGTAACAAATGACCTTATAGGTTTCTCCCAGGGATTTAAACCGAAGTTTGTGAAACAGTATATTGATTTGACTAATAATATCAGAGGCGCTGTTCAACAGTTTTGTCAAGAAGTAGCGGATAGAAAATTTCCCTCTAATGAGCATAGTTATATAATGAGTGATGACGAGCTGGGCAAATTAAAGGCTCAACTGTCTGAGAATCAGGCGACATAAAAATCTACCCTGCTTTATTAGGAGTCAAAAATATGAACCCCGTTAGACTTCTTAGTAATTTGGAGTATAATGGGATTCAGTGTGTACTTGTTTTGTTGAGTATGTATAAAAATAAAAGGAGTCTAACGGGGTGAAGATTGTAATTGTTGGTCCGGGAGCAATGGGCTGCCTGTTCGCTGCCCTAATCGCGCGTTCTAAATCTAAACATGAAGTCTGGCTTCTTGATAAGCATGCCGATAGGGCAAAAAAGATCGCTTCCAATGGCATAACTGTTGAGGGGGTTAGTAATTTTAAGCAGCATGTTAATGCGACAGCAGAGATAAAAAAGATCGGTCTATCGGATCTTGTTATGATCTTTA
>JBHPDT010000044.1:0-15395 GCA_042577545.1 Candidatus Omnitrophota bacterium
GTAATAGCCGACTCGTAATACCTGAAAGCAGAAGAGTGTCACTATAAGAATTGATAGTGTAAAGTATATAATAAAGCGCAGAATTTTTAATCTCTGGGAAAGCATGGAACTCTCTGGTTAATTAAATACATGCCCTTTAAAGAAGCATCATCACAATACGGTTGTAAGTCTAATTCTTAGAATCTTGGAAAGAATAAAGAATACAACTGGTGAAATGACTGCGGTATAGGCCGATCCTCTTACAATAAGGCTTAAGAAAGAATAATGAGCGGGAAATGACTTGCTCGAGAAAGAATTAAGCAAAAATATTACAACCCCTACAAAAAAATATGATATAAAAGCGATCATCATCTGCGTGCTAATTCTCTCCCTGAAAAACTTGTTCTGATGATAGCTTATAATCATCGCCAAAATTAAAAAAGAGAGCGTGTAGCTTCCCAACAACGACGCTGATGTTACATCCTTAAGCAGGCCTATAACAATAGCCAATCTCTTCGCTTGATGGCTGGAAAAAGATAATGCAAAAAATATAACAAGTATAATCAAAAGATCCGGCTTTACGCCCATCACGCTTATGTATTCGAATGAGGTAGCTTGTATTAAAGCGCAGACCGATATAATAAGAAGTGAGATGGTATTCATCTGATACAGGAGACCTCTTCCTGTTTTGTTATATCCAGAGCGGGTTCAATAAGAGCCGATAGACTCAACCCTCGTTTCTCTCTTATTATCTTTACAACCCTTCCTATTAATATATTTTTTGGATATATATCACTGAAACCCGATGTTATAACCTCATCGCCGAGCCTAATATCCGCATCTAAGGGCAGATACTGTAGTTTACAAAGATTAGCGGAGATACCATAGACCATACCCAGCTGATGAGTCCTGGCAACTATGGCGCTGACTCTGGAATTAGGATCAGTAATTAGCATCACTCTGCTTGTCTTGGATGAGCCCAGAACAACTCGCCCTAAAAGTCCGGACTCAGCTACAACAGGCGTATCGTTTCTTATTCCAGCATCTCTTCCCTTGTCAATAAGGATTGAATTAGAAAAATTAGTTGAGTCCTTACTTATAATTCTAGCGCTAACTAAACTAAAAGGACTCTTTTGCTCAAACTCAAGTAAACGTTTAAGTCGCCTGTTCTGCTTATCTGTCTGCTGGTATTGAAGCAGCTGATGCGTAAGCGTATTTACGGTCTGATTCAGCGATATATTCTCTTCTATAAGATGCTTTGAATTAATCATATAGTTGATATCATAGAAGATCTTATTGGTCATGCGCAAAGGAAACTTCAAAATATTTAACAGCAGAAATTTGGGCTTATTGATAAAATAGGAGGGGCTTATATATACCACTATAAGATATAAGACAGCTACTACAAGAGTTGTATATTTTCGTATTTTCACTCAACTTTATGTACGGTATTCCGGCTTTTGCGTGACAACAACTCGTTTTAAATATTTTAACTCATTCAAAACTTTCCCTGTACCAAGCGCGACCGCTGTCAGAGGATCTTCGGCAATGTGAACCGGAAGTCCGGTCTCTTCTCCTATGAGCTTATCCAGACCCCTAAGCAAAGCCCCGCCTCCAGCAAGCACAATACCTCTCTCTATAAGATCAGCCGAAAGCTCCGGCGGGGTTCTCTCAAGAGTCAGCCTAGTGGTCTCAACAAGTTCATGGATAGGCTCTGATAACGCCTCACGGATCTCCTCAGAAGTAACATTAATCATCTTGGGCAGACCAGCGATAAGATCACGACCTTTAACCTCCATCTTAAGCTCCTCATCAAGTGGATAAGCGGATCCTATCTTTATCTTAATCTCCTCTGCCGTTCTCTCACCTATCATAAGATTATATGTTTTCTTGAGATATTCTATTATAGCCTGATCCATCTCGTCTCCGCCTATTCTAATAGACTTGGCAAAGACTATGCCCGCTAAAGAGATAACCGCCATCTCTGTAGTACCGCCTCCAACATCTATTATCATATTGCCCGCAGGCTCAACTATAGGAAGTCCCACGCCTATAGCCGCTGCCATGGGTTCTTCAACCATGTAAACTTCCCGAGCTCCAGCGCGTTCAGCAGAATCACGAACCGCCCTCTTCTCCACCTCTGTTATTCCAGATGGTATACCCACAACAATCCTGGGCCTTACAAAAACACGCCTATTATGGACCCTCTTTATAAAATAACGCACCATCGATTCTGTAATTTCAAAATCCGCGATTACGCCATCCCTCATAGGCCTTACAGCAATAATATTGCCAGGCGTTCTCCCAAGCATGCGTTTAGCCTCTTCGCCAACAGCAAGAACCTTTGATGTGCCTTTTTGTATAGCAACTACCGATGGTTCACAAAGCACGATACCCTGTCCTTTAACATACACAAGGGTATTTGCTGTTCCAAGGTCTATTCCCATATCATTGGAGAACATTCCTAAGATACCATTGAAAAACTTAACCACAATGCCTAGAATATTTTTGAGATTATCGCGCTTAAGCTCCATTTATTAGCTCCTTTTTATGGTAGGGTAATTTGAAGTTGATGTGAGTGAAATTATAGCAAAACTAAGTACTTAAGTCAAACTAATATTTATCACTAATACTAGCCGAAGTAACCAGTTACCAGTTGCCAGTAACCAGATCGGGTTTTCCTGGTATCTGAAATCTTCTGGTTTCAGGTTACTGGTTTCTGGTTACTTTAGTATATTAGTTGCTAACCAGATCAATCAAGGGATTCTAATATACCCATGAATTACTGTAGGTATATACTGGAGTAACCAGTTGCCAGCCTGTCCCGAGCGAAGTCGAGGGGAAACCAGGGTATTAATGGAAATATCAAAAAGTAAAAATCAAAAATACAATGTAAAATTCAAAAAATTATAAAAAAACTGCATAAATTTTGAATTTTTAATTTAAATTTTGATTTTTTATTTTTAATTTTTTATCTTATACAACAGTTCTATGAATCCCGGGAAAGATATTGATATGCAATCTGTATCATTAACAATTGTTTCGCCAGAAGCGATAGCGCCAGCAACTACAGACATCATAGCTGTACGGTGGTCACCAAAACTATCGCAAGGCGCGCCTTCTAATTTAGATGGGCCATTAATAAAGAGATCATCACCTTCACATCTAAGATCAGCGCCAAAAGCCTTAAGATTAGTCATAATAGAATTTATTCGATCTGTCTCTTTTACGCGCAGTTCCCCTACTCCTTCTATCGTTGTAGTACCTTTTGCCTGCGTCGCGCACAAAGATATAATAGGTATCTCATCTATTAATAACGGTATCTCATTCCTAGTAATCTTAGTTGACCTTAAAGAAGAGCTTTTTACTAAGATATCCGCCTGCGGCTCAAAATCCTCTTTCTGATTCAAAAGCTCTACATCTGCCCCCATTCTTCCTAAGACATTTAATATACCTATTCGTGTCGGATTTATGCCGCAGGACCTGATTATTAGTTCAGAATTTTCAGTTAATACCCCAAGCGCTATAAGAAATGCCGCGGAGGATATATCGCCTGGTATAATTATTGGCTGAGGATGAAGTTTTGAGTCCACCATACCTTTCACAGAGATCGAGAGTCCATCAACATCTAAATCCGCCCCATATAATTTCAGCATCCTCTCTGTATGATCTCTCGATTTGTGTGGCTCAGTCACCCTCGTAACACCATCCGCAAAAAGACCGGCAAACATGATCGCGGATTTAACTTGAGCGCTTGCAACCGGAGAATTATAAGTTATGGCGTTTAACTTAGAGCCATTTATTGTTAGGGGCGCTAAATTAGCGTCATCAGCTCCTTCTATAAGAGCGCCCATGGATCTTAATGGCTTCGCCACTCTCTTCATAGGTCTTACTGAAAGCGATTCATCTCCAGACAGAATTGTGCTAAAATTCTGACCTGCTAGTATTCCCATAAGTAGGCGCATAGTTGTGCCAGAATTTCCCAGATACAGATCAGATTCAGGCTTATTCAAACCATGCAGACCATTTCCTTCAATAATCATAGTACCGTCACTTTGGAAGCTGATAGGAATCCCCATCTTTACAAAGGCGTCTGCTGTGGCTCTGCAATCAAGACCATTTAAAAAATTGGATACGCTGCTTTTGCCTTTGGCTAAAGATGATATCATAATAGCGCGATGTGATATCGACTTATCACCCGGGACAGATATACTACCATGTAATCCAGATAGTTTATTGACTTTTATATGAGACATAAAAATATGGTGGGTTAATAATTTTCGACCTTACTACATCCTGAGGAGCTTGACACCGTCTCCTGAAAACATCTGAACATCTGAATACTCTTCAAGGACAATAACGCTGGACATGTCCTGATAGATATTCTCAGCAACCGCCTTGGCTATCATATTATTATCACGGTATATACCCAGCAGATCTCCGCTTCTTAGATCATCCTTAAGCCCCAGATCCACTACAGCAAAATTGTATTCGGTATTAACCTCTATGAGTTCGCCAGCTAACTTGGGTCCTGATTTTACCACAATCTTCTTTAACTCAACGCCCTTAGGCGGCGTCAGAAGAACCTTTAATCTCTTCTCAAGAGCTATCTTCTCTTTTCGTAAATCACCGATACTTGTCGCCATGGAATGATATCCTGATTTCGCCTCATCCAGTTCAGCGCTCAGCGCGGTCTCCTGAGTCGTAATAGTATCAAGCTGCTTGCTCAGACCAGAAACGACCTTCTCTTTTTTAGCTAACTCCATTAAGAGCTCCTGCCTTTGCGCATGCATGCTGGCTATATCTTGCTGAAACTCTTTGATCTTATCTCCATAATCTTTTAGGCCATCCTTTAATTTTTTCTTCTGATCCTTTAACTCTTTTATCTTCTTTAAGATCACTAAGTTTTCTGCGTGAATATTTTCTGTATCCTGTTTAAGGGCCTGCGTATACTCTATTTCGCTCTGCGACTGGTTATAGAACATAAACGCGACGCCGCCGCCGATCAGGGCTATAACTAATCCTATAATAAGAAACCTGTTATCCTGCATTATCATCCAATCTTTTCAAAAAATTCTCAATAATATACAATATCTCCGGGTCTCATCCTCGACATTATGGTATCGCTCGTAAGAGCCGCGGCTGATATATTCTCTCTAACTGTCTCAACTTTGACCTTTCCTAAGTTCTCGTTATCGCGTGAGACATCGAATACCATCCCCTCCTGGACCCCCGCGTTCTTTCCCAGGCTAATAACAATAAAACCGAACTCTCTATTTACCGTAAGAACTTCTCCCTCAAGCGCGGGCCTCGTAGGAAGAGTAGGCTCGACCTTCACCTCTTCCTCTGGCTCCGTGGTAATCTCAGTTGTTTTTATCTCCAGAGGCTCTTGCCTGGGTTCAGCAACCCCGGGCCGCTTATGCGCCTCTTCTTCTTTCTCGTACTTCATGACCTTCTTTTTCAGCGCAATAGTAGTCTTGTCAATCAGCTCAAAATCCTCTGAAAGCCTGAGTTTATCTCTTACAACATTGGCGATCCTTACCTTCAATTCTTCTATATTGGATTTAAATTGCGATATCTTCTGGCTTGTAGTCTGCGCCTTCTTATCAAGATCTACCATCTGAATTTTAACTGAATCTACATCGCGCCTACTCTTGATAATCTCAGCTTCTAGGGATTGGGCTTCCTTTTTAAGCTGATCGTGATTTCTTAAGATACCGTCCACATCCTTCTGGGTAAAGGCAAACTTCTCCTCTGATCTCTTCTTCGCAAGTCTTTCATTAGTCAGGATATCTTCAGCAACCAAACGGTCAGAGACAGCGGTATTTTTTTGGATAAAAAGTCCGACAGCAGCGGCTATAGTTACAACTATTAATACAGTAATTATTATATTTTTTATATTCATTCTTTCACTTATAACTGAGACCTCGGGGTGTTTCTTCGTATAACGAGGTCTCATCCTGACCACGAATCAAATTTAGAAGTGACTGCAGTGTGAGCAAAATTTGGTTCGGGGAAAGGATCTTTCTTTAATCCAGCATAGAGATCCTTCGTCGCGAAGTTTACCATGAACCCAACGTGGTTCATGGCTCCTCAGGATGAGGGGTTGATATACCAAAAAACTCAGCAACCCCTCATTTATTTCTAGTATATTTGCAAACTAATCTAAAGTCAACTGTTAAAATGATACCTCTAAATATTTTTCAATTAATAAGATCTCATCCTTTATCTAAAATCCTCAACTCTTCTGGCATATCTATTGAAAAATGCAAATACTTACCAGTCTTAGGGTGCTTCAACTTTAGTTGGGCCGCATATAGCGCTATTCTTTCGAACTTAGGACCTCCATACTTCGAATCCCCGATTATCGGATGACCCATATAAGACATATGCACTCTTATCTGATGGGTTCTTCCGGTCCCTAGACTAACTTTTACTTTCGTATAATCAGGGAATCGCGCAAGTACCTTGAATGTGGTTAATGCCTCCTTAGAATTTAGAAACTTAACCGCCATCTTCTTTCTGTCCCTTGCTGATCTTCCGATAGGGAGGTCCATCGCATGTGAATCACCAGCTATTACACCCTGAGCAAATGCTATATAATTTCTCTTAATAGAACGGTTCTTAAAACCATCTACAAGCACCTTGTTAGCGCTGTCTGTCTTAGCAGCAACCATAAGGCCTGATACCTCTTTATCGAGTCTGTGAACAATGCCAGGCCTTGTACTGCTATCTATGTGAGATAACTTTCCTTTGGTATGAAAGAGAAGCGCGTTTACTAATGTATGATCGGGATTTCCTGGGGCAGGATGAACAACCATTCCAGAGGGTTTATTTACAATTAATATATGATCATCCTCATATACAATATCTAATGGTATATCCTCAGGCTTGATATCAGGCTGTTCTTGTTTTTCTACGCATATATCTATCTGATCAGATTCAGAAATAATATAATTAGGCTTCCTGATGCGATCATTAACTTTTACGGCTCCTTCCTTGATACACCTTTTTATCTGACTGCGAGAATAGCTCTCTTTTAATTCTTCCGCTAAAAAAATATCTAATCTAGTGCCTGCGTCAGAATCTGTGGCCTTAATAATTTTATTCATAGAGCCTCTCAGGCAAGTATAAAAAATTCTTAATCCTTATCACTTAATCCTTAATCCTGTATTATCAATTTCAATTTTGCTATTTGATTTTTGATTTTTTAATTTAATGTACAATATTATACTCGCCACCATAATAATAAGACTCAATAGTTGTGCAATAGTCATACCTAAATACATCGGTGATGGATCGCCTCTGAAAAAATCTGTAATGAATCTTAATATCGCGTATGTTATAAAATAAGATATAAATATCTGACCCTTGAATCTTCTCTTTTTCTGCATATTAAAAAGTAAGATGAAGATCAAAAAAAGCCCAACAGAAGAGATAGCCTGGGTCGGATAGACCTTAGCGTCGTTATAAGGGAATAGAACTCCAAAAAATAAGGTTGTGGGTTTGCCATAGCAGCAGCCATTAAGAAAACATCCTATCCTCCCGAAAGAGTGCGCTAACGGTATAAATGGAGCTGCCAGATCGCCTGTATTAAGAATAGAAAGTTTACTAAGTTTTGCAAATATTACACCTGATAGAGCTGCTGATATAAACCCTCCATAGAATACAAGTCCGCCCCTATGTATAAAGAATACCTCAAAGGGATTACTACTAAAATAACTCATATTTAAGATAACATAGAATAGCCTGGCGCCTATTATGCCAGATACAAGAAAGAGAAAACCCAAATTTGACACAGTATCTTTCTCTATATTATAAACATGCGCCCTCTTTGAGGCTAGAAAACTTGCTACTAAAAAACCTATCGCAAGCATAAGCCCGTATGAGTAAACCCTGATATTTCCTATTGATAATAAAATTGGATGCATGTTTTAGTTCTAAGTTACCCCTCTTCATTGCGAGCCGCCGAAGGCGGCGTGGCAATCTCAGTGTTTGAGATTGGCCGAACCCGGAGGGTTCGGCACTTCCTCGGACATTACGTCCTCGGTCGCTTCGTCGTCGCTTTGCTCCTCCTCGTAATGATGTGAATAATTACCAAGCAGGCGCCGATGGTAATGCAAGAATCTGCTATGTTAAATACCGGCCATACCCTTAAATCTATAAAATCGAGTACATGTCCGTAAAAAATACGATCTATCAGATTACCTATGGCCCCGGATAAGATTAAATAAAGACTTAAGGAAAATAACCTATGGCCGGTTGTTTTGGTGAATAGTAAATATATAATGAACGCGATTGTAGCTGAAGAAAGAGCGATCAATATAAGATTATTATCACCTTGAAAAAGACCAAATGCTATACCTGTATTAAGCGTTGGTGTAATATGGAGAATATTCTTTAAGATTGGGATAGATGAACCTAAAGATATGTTTTTGAATATTAAAACCTTGGAGATTTGATCTAAAGATACCAGTAATATAACAAAAAATAAAATAGACAAGACTCTTATTTTTATTATATGGTTTTTTATACAGGCCTCTTATCTTCTTCTTCCTTGCACGTTATACATAAGATAGCGTATGGTAGGGCGTTTAAGCGTTTTAAACCTATATCTTTCCCACATTGATCGCAAGAACCAAAATTCTTTTCTTTTATACGCTTAAGAGCTATGTCTATCTGGTGTAATAATTCGCGTTCATTAGCGGCAAGATCCAATGAAATCTCGCGCTCAAAATTTTCACTAGCAAGATCAGAGACATCAGCCATATGAAAAGAATGTCCTGGCGCACTTTCAGCTTCTTTGCTATCAGAAGGGCTCAGGCCCTCATCTCTAAGGTGCCTTACCTTCTCTACTATATCTTCCCGCATCTGAAGCAGTTTCTTTTTAAGTTTTGTCTTGTGTTCGCGTTTCATCCTGAATATCCCCTTTCATAATCTCTACTGTCTTTTTACATCTATGACAAATATCGGAATAGTTAGTGTCTTCTCCCACTGATTCACTATAGTTCCAGCAGCGGGCGCATTTCTTACCCTGCGCTCTCTCTATTACGATTGCTAGGCCCGGGGCCTTATCATCTTTAAGCGCGCCCTCAGGAAGACCATCTTTAGAAACAACCGCCTGAGATGTTATAAAGAGCTCACATAAAATATTCTCATAGTTTTTCAGAAGATCAAATGTATTATTATCTTTAGCATATAAAAGAACCTTTGCTTCTAATGAGCTCCCTATTATACCAGATGTGCGCTTATCTTCAAGTGTTTTTAATACAGCATCCCTTATATTCATGAGCTCTTGCCATCTAGCCTCTAGCTCCTTATCACTCCTTAATTCAGCAACTTGTGGCCATAAGCTTAAGTGAGCGCTCTCTGGCGCATCTTTGCCCTTTGGCATATTCTGCCATATCTCCTCAGCTGTAAATACAAGGATAGGCGCTATGGCATTTACAATAGACTTCAGCACTTCATGCATAGCGCTCTGGCATGACCTGCGATCAATAGAATCTGATTTAAAAGTATATAGCCTGTCCTTGAGAATATCAAGATAAAAATTAGACATATCTATAATACAGAATCGATATATAGCGTGATAGACCCTATGAAATTGAAAGCGTTCGTAGAAGTCCTCGAGCTCCTTTAAGAGACTATGGGCCCTGGAAACCGCCCACTTATCTATCTCCAACATCTTCTCGTAAGGGACAATATCTGTATCTGGATTAAAATCAGCTAGATTACCTAGTATAAAACGCGCGGTATTTCTGATCTTTCTATAGGCATCGGTTAATCTGGTAATAATTGTATCAGATATGCGCACATCATCATTGTAATCTGATGACGCCACCCACAGTCTCAATATATCGGCGCCAAAGTCCTTGATAATATCCTGTGGCGCGATTACATTGCCCGTGGATTTAGACATCTTCTTTCCTTCTCCATCTACAACAAAACCATGAGTAAGCACAGTCTTAAACGCGCTCTTGCTCTCAACACCAAGAGCTGTTATGAGTGAAGACTGAAACCATCCGCGATGCTGATCACTTCCCTCAAGATAAAGATCAGCGGGATAAGACAATGTATCTCTCTTTTTGAGTACGCCTTGATGACTCACGCCTGATTCAAACCAGACATCTAATATATCTTCGCCTTTTTTAAATTCTGTACCATCACAGCCCTCATTAGGACATTTAAATCCCGCAGGCAAGAGCTCCTCAACCTTTAATTCAAACCAGGCATCTGTTCCTTTCTGCTCAACTATCTTAGCGAAGTTTTCGATCAACCCCTCATCCGCTATCCATTTCTTACATTTAATACAATAGAATACAGGAATAGGCACGCCCCAATACCTCTGTCTTGAAAGACACCAGTCCGGCCGGTTAGCGACCATGGTAGATATCCTCTCCTGGCCCTGAGGCGGCACCCACTCGATATTATTTATCTCACTTAATATCTTGATACGAAAATCATTATGATCTATTGAAACAAACCATTGCTCTGTTGCCCTAAATATTATCGGGCTCTTGCATCTCCAGCAATGTGGATAAGAATGCCTGATCTTATCATCATGAAGCATCAGGCCTAATTTTTTTAATTTCTCAATGATAGACGGGTTGGCTTTATGAACATTCATGCCAACAAAGTCCGACGCCTCACCAAAGAAGTTGCCCTTCTCATCAACAGGCATGACAATCGGTAGTTTATATTTTAGACCGGTTAAATAGTCATCTTGTCCATGACCAGGAGCGGTATGCACACAACCAGTACCTTCTTCCATTGACACATAATCAGCTGTAACTACCTTGCCTTCACGCAATCCAAATGGATGATCATAAGTTAGGCCTTGGAGTTCTGAGCCTTTGATAGTGGCAACTATATTACATCCTTCTAAAGCAGCTACTTCTTTGACCTGCTCAAGCAATTGCTTTGCTAAAATAATATTACCGCTTCCAGTATCAACAACAACATACTCAGCATCAGGATGCACTGCCACAGCTACATTTGCAATCAATGTCCAGGGGGTTGTGGTCCAGATGAGGATAGATGTATTGGGTTGTGGCTTGCCCGCCAGAGGCGGGTCCGCCTTTGGCGGATAGGTTGTAGGTTGTGGCGTAGAACCTGCTTTAATTTTGAATTTGACATAGACTGAGGGGGAGGTATGGTCATCATACTCTACCTCTGCCTCTGCTAAGGCTGTCTCGCAGGTATAACAAAAGTTTACAGGCTTAAGTCCCTTATAAATATAGCCATCCTTTACAAGCTTAGCGAATGAGCGGATTATCCCAGCTTCATAGACCTTATCGAGTGTAAGATAGGGGTTATCCCAGTCGCCAAATATGCCTAAACGCTCAAACTCTTTTCTCTGTATCTTAACGAATTTTAGAGCATAATCACGAGCCTTCTTTCTAAACTTAACCTGATCTATCTCTTCCTTCTTTATCTTAAGCTCCTTTAAGAGCTGGTGCTCAACCGGCAGACCATGACAATCCCATCCAGGTATATAGTCGCTGAATCTTCCGCGCATGGTCTTATATTTTATAACAATATCTTTTAATGTCTTATTTAACGCGTGACCGATATGAATATGACCATTAGCATATGGTGGGCCATCATGAAGAACATACTTCGGCTGAGCAGACCTGGCCTCTTTGATCTTAGAATAGATATCGCTACTATCCCAGACCTTGGCGATCTCAGGCTCTTTCTGCGGAAGATTCGCCTTCATCTTAAACTTCGTATTTGGTAAATTTAGGGTATCTTTGTAATCCACGTTTTTGCTCCTTGCCCGTAGCCAATAGCTTATGGTTAAACAGTTTAATATATGCTATAAGCTATTTGCTATTTGCTACAGGCCATAAGCTATATGCTACGTGCCATATACTATTTTATGTATTTTCCAATAATAAGATCGAGTTTCTTTTTGGTCTCATCTGGAATAAGTTCTGGTCTTGTAATAATCGCGTCTTTAAGAGCGCTTGCGCAGATACATTTTCGCTTTTTTGGAAGCTTTAGAATAGCCTCTTTAAGGATCTTCTTAGCATTGTCCACGTTTTTTAAGAGATTCTGTATAATCATATCTATGGTTACTATCTCCTCTGACTCATGCCAGCAGTCATAATCTGTAACCATAGCCAATGTAACATAACATATCTCAGCCTCTCTTGCGCATCGGGCCTCTGGCATGTTTGTCATACCTATTACATCCATGCCCCATGACTTATAGAGAAGTGATTCTGCCTTTGTTGAAAATGCCGGACCCTCCATATTAAGATATGTACCGCCTTTGTGCACTGTAAGGCCGAGTGATTTAATAACATCATAGATAATATCCGCTGCTTCAGTGCAAGATGGATGAGCCAAGCCTACATGAGCGACAATACCATCTCCAAAAAAAGTGGTCTTTCTCCCTTGGTTTGTGCGATCTACGTACTGGTCAGGGATAACTATATCTAAGGGTTTTAACTCCTCCTTAAAGCTTCCGCAGGCTGAGACTGAGATAATGATCTCAACGCCGAGCTTCTTCATGCCATATATATTAGCTCTATAATTTAACTCTGTTGGCAGTATCTTATGGCCTCTTGCGTGACGCGGCAGGAACGCTAACTCTACACCCTCAAGCTCAGCTATCAGATACTCATCTGAGGTATCACCAAATGGCGTATCAACCTTCTGCCACCTGGGATTCTTTAAACCCTCTATCTCATAAAGCCCGCTACCGCCTATTATTCCGATTCTTGGCATTGTTACTCCTTGTTCTGATACTTTCGGTTATCGGTGTTCGGTTCTCGGTGTTCGGTGTTCGGCACATGTTAATTAACTGTTAAAAATGCTTTAACGAAAACCGTAAACCGAAAACCGTAAACCGCAACTAGTGGATTACACGTCACAATCACACGGGCCCACGTTAAGATTGCTGCCGCAGCTTACGCAGAGCCCCTTGCAATCAGGTTTGCATAATATCTTTATAGGGTACTCTAAAATTATTGTGTCTTTTATATTATCTCGTAAATCTATTACATGCTGCCCGGTAAGCTCATATACAAAATCTGCCTTCTTTGCCTGCGGTGCTTCAAATTCCGCAAGACACTTACTGCATACCTGCCTTTCACTAACTCTAATATCACAATTTACAGTAACTACATCCTTCTGCCTCTCTGCATGCGCCTTAACATGGACCGATTCCGGACAATGTATCTGATCTGTATCAAGGTTGAGGTCGGAAGAGCTTATATCTTGCTCTAAGTCCATCCCTTCCGCTGTTATCGCATTTACATGTATCTTCATATTATTACTACTTGCCCTTCTTAGACAAGACCTCCGCGGTCTCGTGAGAGATCATCAGTTCTTCATCAGTTGGAATCACAAGCAGCTTTGCCCTGAATCTATATAAAAAATTATGGAGCTCTTTGGATATTCTGTTCTTTATCAGAGGAAGATTCTCGCCTATCCCAGCTGTTAATACAACCGCATCAAGCCCATCCATAGATGCGGCATATGCGCCTATATATTTTTTTAGTCTGTACAAAAAGAGTTCAATAGCAAGCTTCGCGCGTTTATTTCCAGTGTTTGCGGCCTTGAGAACATCTCTCATATCATTGCTAACACCAGATAGACCTAAGAGGCCGCTCTCTTTATTTAATAGTTTATCTACTCCCTTAATGTTTAACCCCTTCTTCTCCATAATAAAGAGTACAGCAGCCGCGTCTATATCCCCGCAGCGTGTACCCATTAATAGACCTTCTAGGGGCGTAAATCCCATGCTCGTATCTATCGCCCTTCCATGATTTATGGCAGTAGCGCTGCAACCATTACCTAAATGGCATGTTACTAGCTTGAGTTTGCTTAGATCTTTATTCAAGCTCTTGGCTGCCTGTTTTGCGACAAATTTATGGCTTGTACCATGAAATCCAAATCGCCTAATTTTAAGACTCTTATAGAGCTCAAATGGTATGCCATAGATAAATGCCTTCTCTGGTACAGTGTTATAGAAAGAGGTATCAAAGACAGCAACCTGCGGAATCTTCTTAGCAAATCTCGCGCAAGCGCGTATACCTAATAACGCTGGAGGATTATGCAAAGGAGCAAGTTCGTTAAACCGCTCTATAGCCTTTATAACCTTATCATTTATAATTGTTGGCTCTGTAAATATATCACTTCCATGCACTACGCGATGGCCTATTCCAGAGATCTCTCTATATGAGCTAATTACACCAGATGTTGAATGAACCAACATATCAAATATATATCTTATCGCCTTGGTATGATCAGGCGCGTTAACCTCAACAATTACCGGCTTTCTGCCCAGGGTCTGATGTGTTAATATGCTGCTATCAGAGCCTATCCTCTCAACAAACCCGCGACAAAGAGGACGTGATGTTTTTGCTTCAAAGAACTTATACTTTATACTTGATGAACCGCTATTTATAACTAATATCTTCATTTCGCGCTCGATGCATTTAAGCCTGCTTTTCTTCTTGAGGCGCGAATCGTTGTGACAGCTACAATATCTATAATATCATTAACATCGCAACCCCTGGATAGATCACTGCAAGGAGCGAGAACTCCATGAAGAAGCGGGCCTAACGCGCGGGCCTTTGCTAGGCGTTGTGTAAGTTTATACGCGATATTGCCTGATTCAAGATTGGGAAATACAAGCACATTCGCTTCACCGGCTATAGGGCTATTTGGAGCCTTGATCTGAGCAACCTCAGGGACAAGGGCCGCATCAGCTTGCAATTCTCCATCTATTAGAATACCTGGACGCGCCTTCCTCACTGAGTCAACGGCCTTTAATATCTTCTCTATGTTTTCTGATGTTCCACTGCCCTTTGTTGAAAAACTGAGCATCGCGACCTTTGGTGTAATCTCAAAGATTAACTGCATTATATCGCTTGCGGATATCGCTATATTTGAGAGTTGTCTTGGTGAAGGGTTAGGCACAACGCCACAATCCGCGAAGACAAATACGCCTCCAGCGCCAAATGTCTCATCTTCAACCGCCATAATAAACGAGCTCGACATAGTTCTCATGCTTGGATCTACCCCTATACAATAAAGAGCAGCCCTTGCGACATCTCTTGTTGTGTGGATCGCTCCAGCAACAAACCCTTCAGCCTGCTTCTCTCGCACAAGCATAGCGCCAAAGAAGACCGGTTTATCAACTAATAGCTTCTTAGCTTCATCACTTATGCCCTTGTGCTTTCGTAACTCATAAAATTTGGCGGAGAATTCGCCAAGATAAGCAGAATTATTTGGGTCTATTATTTGGGCGCTACTTATATCTAAATTATCTCTCTTAGCGATGGCTCTTACTAACAGACATCTTACCAAGGATGTTGAAACAATCTTCCTAATGCCTAGTGAGAGATATTCTTATCTATCTTCAAAGCTTATTAAAGAGGCGACTTCTCTCGGAGCTAATG
>JBHPDT010000045.1:0-14972 GCA_042577545.1 Candidatus Omnitrophota bacterium
TTACACCCAACAAAACAAAGGCCGCCGTAATAGCCAGACCATATATAGGTTCATGTATAAACTGTTGGCAGAAGTTGTTTATTATATTCATTTTCCCTTAACAATCAAATGGGCTGGCGCATCAACCATCTTTGTAATAAATTTGTTAAATGTATGTTCTGAACCTACGTATTGCTTATATATATTACTACTAAATCGCAGCAAGGACAATTGCTCGCTTCTCCTGTATGACAGGCCGAAGAACAACTCCCCCATAAAACTTGGTATAGCAATAAAAAAGTAAAGAATTATAATAAATTTGAACAATTTGGGCTTGTCAATATATAGCTCTTGAATAAAACTAGCGCAAAACAATATGATAAAAAAAAGCGCGGGAATACAACCCTTCATCGCGAGATCATTATATTTTCCTAAACTAAAAAGCGGCATAAGGATTAAAATAACAAGTGCAGCCAACACAGACCCGGGCATGGAATGCCTCCAATTGTAGTAGGCTAACCCCAGAACAAAAAAAAGAAAAAGCTCTTTTACTAAAAAAAACAGGTACTTCATATATCCAGATGCATCAGACAGTGTATGATTTACAGCAAGAGTTTCAGGCCAGACTTTGTCTATATAAAATATGACGACTATTCCGCCGATCAATAAAGAGAGTAGGAATTCAATGCCAACGTTTTTTATCAACATCAGCGCACGCGTCTTTATTTTAAGCGGACCTTCGTAGAAAAGCCATCCGATTAAAAAAAATAATATCAGAAATACCGCACCAATAAAGCAAAAAGTCGCGCTCCCGATCAGGAACATACCTACGAGAAATAGCGGAAACTTATCCATCCTTTCTGAATACAAAGCTAAGAAAACAACTGAAATGCCGCTGGCAACAAGCTGCATCGGATAAAACTGCCAATAGTGAATAACCGACCTATACTGCGCAAAGTAGCCCGGGAATACCTTAGTAATAGGATCAACATGTACTAATAGGCGTTTTGGAATACCTGAATAATAAAACCAATAATCCAATCCTGTAAACACAATCATAGCTATAAAGAATATTCCCCATACACAGTTTCTATCCTTTGTATTGAATAACATATTGCAAGTTACTGGCAATAGACAGAACACGATAATAATTCCAAGTAGATTCCAAGTAAAAAATGTGCATGATAAAACCTGCGCAAGGTGCGTTGTGTTCTCTATGGGCATTACCAGGGTAAATAATTTTACAATGTATACACTGGGAAGATACATCGCATAATAATATATCAATGGCTTATTGAGAAATCCACAACTGGATGAAAGATTAAAGCCATCCAAGGTCGGAGCCATCGGATTATTATACAAAGAAATCAACACACTGCGATGTTTTATCCAGTCCCATACAAATTTAAAATTAAAAAAAAGATCCGCGTAAATTAAGATCAAAATACCTACCGTCAAAACAAGAAATCCAACATTGATCTGTACTCTTCCAAATTTTTTGCAAATAGTATCTATCGCATCTGCTGATAAACTTTTATAAAGAAAATAAACGAAAGCCACACTAGCCAACAACTTTAAGCTGGCAGGCACAAGCAGAGATAAAAAAAACAATAGCGCTGGTATAGTTATGTAAACCAGCAAACACCTATATAATACTCCAATATGAAAAGCTGTTATAACCAAAACCCTCTTGCGCATTGTCACGTACAGTACAAATAAGGCGCATATTTGGCAGATTAAAAAAATAATATAACCCTTATTGCCTGCTACCAACTCCTTCACATATAATAAACCAGAAATATCCATTATTTTATTACCCTATATTACATAACATGTATGCGCAAAAAAACATTGATGGAAAATCTTATTTGTGTAATATCATATTATAACTATAAATAATTATTAAAAAAACGTTTTATTAAATACCACAAATTAGCAAATGACCCGACATTAATTATATTCTTTATTAATACAGAAGGCCTCAGGTAAAACGACCTCATAGCTTTTTTGAGCAAAGCGGCAAGAACGTTTTTTGTAATGTGCGGGCTGAAACTTTCTGTTACTCTATAATAAGATAAATCTTCTATGCTAATGCCATCGAGCCTCTTCTCTTCTTTCATTCGGTAATACAACTCACTGCCAGGCAAAGGTATAAAATTTGAAAACGCCGCATGCTCTACAGGCAAACCTTTAACAAAACTGATTGTTTTAAGCACATCTTCACCTGTCTCAGTAGGATAGCCTATTATAACCTGGGCTGTTACAATAATCTTATATTTTTTTAATATAGCTATTTTTTCTCTTACTGTTTCTAGCCGCAAGCCCTTATTCATATCATTCAAAATCCTCTGAGAACCGGATTCGATACCGACGGAGACGGCATAGCAACCAGCGTATTTCATGGATCTTACAAGTTCCTCATCTAAAGAATTTAAACATATTCCATTCGGTAGTGTCCAACTTATATTCAGTTTACCGATCTTATCGCAAAAGTTTAAAACCCTTTTTTTATTAAACGCGAAATTGTCATCTTGAATTAATATCTCTCTTATGTTAAATCTATTGATCAGGAACTTAATTTCAGATATAACATCGTCTATATTTCTATGGCGAATTTTTTTGCCGAAAATAGTACTCGCTGAACAGAAATTACACCCCATTAGACACCCCCTGCTCAGCAATATGGGAACAAACGGATAATACCTGGATACAGCGCCATGCGGCGCATGAGGATAAGCAATCGGATTAAGCAATTCCCAATCAGGCCAAGGCAGTTCATCGAGATATTCTAGCAGCTCTACTTCATTTTGAATAACTTGCTTATCCTCATTCCTCCACATAAGCCCTTTTATTGAGCTTATATCGCTTTTGCTTCCTTCTAAATATCCTACAAGATTCGTAAAACTTCGCTCTCCTTCTCCAACAACAGCAAAATCCAAATCGCGCCCAAAATAATCCATTGTCTCCTTTGGCAAAGCTGATGGATGGGGACCTCCAGCAACTATGACTATATTTTTGTCTACACCTTTAATGCATCGCAGGTATTCTCTTACAATACCTAGATCGGATGTAAGTACTTGTATTCCTACAAGATCGGGCTTGTTTAATTTCAGAAAATTCCTCAGTGTTCTTATATTATTCAACCTATCACGGTTGGCCTCATACAAATAAACTTCATGCTGCCTTTTACTCTTTAGCATTGAAGAGATATACCCAAGGCCTAAGGGTGGCATAAACGAATATGTCAAACGATTGTATGGTTTTATGAGTGCTATTCTCATATATTCACGAATTGGAAAATATGTTTTTTAGGAATTAAAATCTTCGTGCTCAAGCTCAAGTGTGCACTCCTCATGACAGTCATCCTCTTCAAATTTTGCCTTATTATAACAAAAAGGCAAAACAATGGAAATACTATAATTTAAGAATATCATGTCATATTTCCTACACTGCCACTTATTTATAGATAAGGATTATAATAAATATTTTCATGTCCCTATAATCATATCAAAGATAGCCCAATGATCTAAATCTATCTTTCACAATTTTTTTTAACTCTTTACTCATTTCTCCGTGATGTTTGATTCTGGATCTTCGCATCTCATTCCATATCTTATGCCATAATAACTTCAATCCTAAAATAAACGCTACGATCTCATTTCCATGCAGGATATTCTTCTGCTCACGAATATCATTTTTTAAATCATATAACTGAAATCTTTTGAAACTCACATTTTTTACACCAATGGAATTCCTCGCTTCTTCTATACTGGATTTATCTGTCGGCATAAATATTAACTTGAATTGATCATTTTGACATGAAAGCCCTTCACTGCATAAAGCATGCGGACTTTCACTAAATATTGTACTATAGAACTTTCGATCCTCTTTTTTTTCAATAAATCTGGAGAGACTCTTCCCATCTACGGTGGGAAAGTTACTAACGCCAGCGAATTCCATTATAGTCGGATACAAGTCTATAAAACTCGTAAGATTATCAACTGTCCGGTAATTTTGCGCCATAGTCTTTGGAAAATGTATTATGAGAGGCACATGTAGAAGCTCGCGATATAAGGAAGTCCCATGCATAATCAAGCCATGTTCCCGAAAACCTTCTCCATGGTCAGATGTAATAATAAGATATGTGTTCTCGAGTAATCTCATTTTATCCAATCGATCATATATGGAACCGATCAAATCATCTGTAAGTTTTATTTCACCATCATATGTCCTGATTAATTTGCGAGTCGAAATTTTACGCGGCTCTTTTCCGCTTACATAACCGAATTTTCTCCGATACTTCAATGGGGGCTTATAAGGGTAATGAGGGTACATTACATGTAGATATAAAAAAAACTTCTCTCCCTGGCACTCACTTATTTGTTCCGCTACTTTTTCTGTCATAAATTCCACTTCATTCCGTCTTGCCTGTTTTAATGATTTTCTTATTGGGGGGAGAAACTCAAATACGTTAAATCCCTGAGCATAATTCAGCTCTTTGGTAACTAGCCCATGATCGCTAAGGGCAATGGTATGATAACCATTTATACGTAATATTTCAGCTAATGTATCAACCTCATCAGGAAATCTATAATCTTTTTTCCAATCTTTCTTGAACGGTGGAAATACTGCCTGAGGATATTTGCCTGAAAATAAGGATACAACCGCAGGGGTAGTCCAGGGGCTTACCGAAATAAAATTTGTAAAAAAAATCCCTTCCCTTGCTATCTTATCCATATTCGGGGATATATTTCTCTTGTATCCATAACAACCAAGGTGATCAGCCCGTAGAGTTTCTATCAAAATAAAAAGAATATTATATCTTTTCTGAGATGTTGCACTCTCCTGGTCGGCTCCCTGTGACTTGATTCTAGAGACAGAAGTCCTAGCGGAAAAATTATACACCAGGATTGCAGCAATTATAAGGCTGGCCAAAAGAAAAATAAGTTTTTTAGAGTATCTCATCTTGTTCGCATACCATGCTTGCTATAATCATTAATGCGGTAATTGTTTATGATTAATATATGGGCCTATTTAATTTAAGGGATCAGTATTTTCGTTACCAGTATCGATGCCTTAACGGTGGATGAGCCTTTCTCCTTTGGATTTATGCGCAGTTTTTCAGCGCGTAAAAGCTGGGTAGAGCTATTGAGTTTAAATAGAAAGGTTACCACCGTATTCATCTCCCCCTCTGCCTCAAGCTCAACTGTGTATTCTTTATAGAAGTCAACCTCCTCAGGCGGACGCGGCTTCATATCCACAAGACGCACATCGGCCTTACGGGCAAGCTCCTCTATCTCACCCAAGATCTTTGCTGTCTCTTCTTCATCAGATCCTACTTTTTTAACATATGGAGCATATTTATCATACTCCTTCTTAACATCAGCGCGCTGATTAAAATTGCGAAGGTGTCTCTTAAGCTGGCTCTCATCTAACTTTATCTGCTGGTTGATACTGCCAATCTTATCACCGATAGGCGTTATAACCAGCCTGTCAATAAGAGCAGAGAGCACAAATATTACCGCGCAGGCTAGTATCAGCTTCTCTTTACCAGATAATTTTGTTATTAACATAACTCCCTACTCCTAACTCCAAACTCCCAACTCATAACTCATGCGCGCAGACGAGCTCAAACTCAGCTAACTCAATATTCTGTACTTTCTTTGTTGTAGTATAAGTCGTCTTAACATTCTCAAAAAAAGGTGAATCCTCAAGTGTTGTAACAAATTTAAATACATCAGACATCGCTTGCGCGCGGCCTTTTATGACCGTCTGCACCTCTTCCTCAATACTTATATCCAACAGATGTATCCTCTTAGGCAACAATTTATATATCTCCTTTAGGATATTTAAAGAAGCGCCCTTTGCGTCTAGTCTTCCTTTTATTAGCCCTATTCTAAGGCGCATCTTCTCTACCTCTGAGGATTCCTCTTCTATCTGCTGTGATTTGGCTCTTATATCCGATAGATAGTTGTTCTTATTATAAACATATGCGAGCAAAGATAGAGAAGCCATCATAACTACAGAGGCGATCAGCGCGCCCATTAATGTCAACTGCTTCCTCTTTATCTCCATAAGATGCTGTATCTTCATCTCCTTGGGTATTAGATCAAGAGTAAGCTCACCATGCTTTATTACCACACCTAATAGAGGACTTATTGAAACACAATTTGTGGTATCATCTTTGAATATATCGAGTTTCTTCTTTATATTAATATTCTTTAACGGGTCAGTAATATCGACGGGGATATCTATGATTCTGCTTAATGCAACGTCAAATTGATCTAGATGTTTAGCTGCTCCACTTAAGAATACCTTGGATATCTTTGAGCCTCTTTCGCGAGTCTGATAGAATTCGACTGAGGAGTTGATCTCATCCGCAAACTTACTAAGCCAAGTATCCTTATCTGAAAGTAATTGATTCGCGCCAATTGAAATACTGCGCGTAAAAACAAACTGCGAATTTTTTATTACTATAAAATCTGTATAGCTAGAAGCAATGTCAACTATCACAAATGTAGATCCCTCATGAAGCTTTAGTTGATCACCATAAGCAACGGAGAACCACTGATAGACACATTCTGAACTTACAGCGATCTTCTTTATCCCAATATCAGCTATCCCAAGTGTGCCTGTACGGGCGCTTATTATGCTGCGTCTTGCTATAGCTAGCATAATCCTGGTATAGCCTTCTTTTACTGGATCTAAGATCTTGTGACTATATACTATCTCCTCCCTGGTATAAGGGGTCTGTCTGCTTATCTGTAGATCTATCATGTCATTTACTTCTTTAGGATCAGATGATGGCAGATCAAGCACCCTGACTGTAACAAGATGGCGTGGTATATATGTTAAGACATGCTGCTTGCTGAAAGAGTGGGTTTTAAAAATATTGAGTATGGTAGGAGAAACGCCTTCATCAATATCAGATAACTTTGTAAAGCTTACCTTCGAAATCTCCCTTGCATGTTTTGCTGGCTCATTTTGTAAGATCTTCAGCCAGTCGTTGCCTATCTCAATACCGACAACGGGTTTTCGGGAAAAGAGACTCTTCAGGTTTAATTTAGTCTTTTTTGGCTTTGGTTTAGGTATAAGTTTTTTCATGGTTTCTGTTTAGACTACCGTCCTTCGACGCATTAGCCCCTTCGGGGCTCATTTGCTCAGGACTCCCGGCGTTTACCCTGAACCCGAACAAAGTGAGTGGTTCAGGGGTCGCTTTCGCGGGAATGACAGCGCTTCGCCGCTGCTACGATTCTCTCCAGTGCTTTAACATACTATTACGTCTATCATATATAAATGTAATACTAACATAATTATCTTTATTTGACAACTGTCCTATAGCGTGACCTTTAAAGTGATTTGACGCAACTGCAAATAGCCCGAAACTAAAGGCCTTATTTATCTGGGCTGCCTCTTCATTTGAGAGTTCTATAGCAACTGAAAGCGTACTCGCGATAGAACCTGGATCATTGAAGATATTATCGAACTCCTCATCTCCTTGGCTATACCCACCCTTACGAAAACTTACTATTCTTTCACAAAGATCACTATCAAGACCTAAAGACTGCATAACTATCGGCTCCGCAGTATTCATATTTACCTGACCCTCGCCATATACTGTAATCTTATCTTTAATATTATTAAATACCTTCTGACTCATGCCTTTGACAAAAAGAAGCTCTTCCAAAACCTCAAAATCCGCGTTCTTGCAAGGATACTTAGGGCTAAGACCGGCATAAAAATCATCCTCAACTCCATCATCGTGGGTATCATCATCTTCATCGCGCCAATCTACTATACAAGCGGCAAGGCTAGAGGCATCTTGTGAATTAAGATCACCGGCTATCTCAAATAGATTTGCAAGAACGAATAAAGGAACCTTGTTTACATTTATCTTACTCTCTTCATCAACCAATCCATAAAGTTCGTTTTTCTCATCAATAGTCTCTGTTGGTCTGACACTATAAGTTCCATCTCCTAGCTTAATATCCTTAAATGAACCCAGGTTGTTATGCCAGCTATCAAAGAGGCAATCATAGACCTCTTCATTATCATCTAACACCTCAAAAATAGCTCTTTGCACGCCTGCCCTAGCAAGATAGTGCATCTTTGTACGATTAACAAATTTCGAAGCTATATTAAGTTGTGGACGCACATAAGAGTTGATAGTCACGCCTAACATACCCAGAAAAAATAGGAACCAGAGCGTTAGGATTAGGATACTACCTGTCTCGGTTATTCCGCCAAAAGCGGACCCGCCTCTGGCGGGCGGTGTTCGGTGTGCGGTGTTCGGTGTTCGGCAAGATTCTTTACGATAACCGTAAACCGTAAACCGTAAACCGGTCTTTTGATTCCGTCTACTCATCTTCCAACTCAATCTCCGCTCTTGGTATTATAACTGTTCTAGCCAATTTAACACTCTCTTTGTCTTGTTTAAATACAACCTCGATCTTAATTCCTAATGGTATTCTAGGCAGGCCCTGCTTAATCCACTCCTCTTTATCATCGTCGGTTAATCTCCAAGAACTTATCCACTGATAATTTTCCAACTCCGGATCAAAATAGAGGTATTTAAAAGAGACCTTATCTATAGAGGCAAGCAATGCTACAGCGCCCTTACCTGCCCTTGCCTCTTTAAGCGCAAGGGAGTAGTTCTGCTCCTCTCTTACCAGAGACTTCTTGCGGCTATTTTTATAGTATAATATCCGTCCTATATAATCGCCTCTTTCTTTGTCTTTACGAGTACGATTATTTCGTATCGGGGATGAGACTATTCCAGCAAAAGATACCTGCCTCGACTCTCCTATAAAATCAACGCCATTAACATCAAGCACATTTCTAATGTCACGCTCTATCCTCTCTAAGGCAAACATAACATCGGTTCTGGCGCCAGCATATGATTGGACTCTCTTATAGACCTTTAAACCGCTGGCAAAGACAGAGCCTATTGTAACCGCTACAATACCCAGTATAGCGGTAGTAACAAGTAGCTCTATGAGGGTGAAAGAGCGATTCTGTGTACGGTGTACGGTGTTCGGTGTTCGGCAAGGTTCTTTCCGTAAACCGTAAACCGAAAACCGTAAACCGAAACTATTGTTTTTCGATAAGATTCTTCGCATATGTAACAATGCCAAATTTTCTGGGTGGTTTTACATCTTCATTAAAAGCAAACGCTTCTATCTTGTTAAGATATCTAACAGGATCCTTGTCCTCCTCGGGAAAATTTATATAAAAACTCGCGTCTGAGACCTTTACCTTGGATACAAAGCCTTTAAATTCTCTGCTCCATTTCTTCTGCGCAATCTGTAAAGTTGTGCCTCCATTTTGGGCGGCCTTACTCTGAACTTCGGCTAATGCCTCTTTTAATATACATACTGTATCCAGGCTCTTTTGGGCAATGGTAAGCCCTGTTATCATAGCAGAATAAGACTGTATTATGCCTACTAGGCCAAAAGCGAGTATCGTAACAGCAAGCATCAGCTCTATCAGCGTGAACGAGCGATTCGGTGTTCGGTGTGCGGTGCACGGTGCACGGTAAGGTTTTTTACGTAAACCGAAAACCGTAAACCTATAACCGAAACTACGACGCAAGACAATACTCCATCCATCTCTTCTCAAGCTCATTAAGATCCCTTATAGATGTTGTATAGGCAAAAGATAATGCCTTATTTATACTCTTACCATCGCGCAGCTGACGACAGAACATCGTAAATCTCGTGCCGCCATATTTCTCTACCATAAACCCAACCAATGTCACAGCCTCAGCATAAAATTTCTGCGATGTAAGCGCGTCTGAGCCCTCTCTCACATCCATTTGAGTAAGCTCATCAAGAGGTATTAGATGTTTTCCTTTTATAAGATGCTTAACTATCTTAAACGCGACCTTTCTCTTCTCTTCCTCCTGCCACTGAGCAACGCCCTCATCGAGCCACAGGGGCGCCTCACCTTTAAAACCTATGAAATCCCTGAATATAAGATGCGTAAGCTCATGAGGAAGAAGTGACTTTAAGAAACCCTCATTCCATCTGTATGTAATGATCTCTTTCTCATCATACATTGCAAGACCATATATCCACTTCTGCCGGCCGGTAGCCTCTAGGAAGTCCTCATGAGTTGAGTATATATATATCTTAACTCTCTTATCCCACTGCCAGAAATTATCATATCGAGAATATCCTAGGTCATGGGCAATCCTATCATAGAATTTCTCAGCTTCACGCAATGTATCTTTGGCGAATTGCCTGTCATCAATGTGATAGACAATAAAATGCTCACCCTTCATCTCTTTCCACTCCGTGGCGGAGCAGGCACTTGAGAAAAATAGTGATAGAACAGATATAACCATCATTGTGAGGAGGTATCGCGTTGTCATCCCCGCGTCACGCCGTAGGCGGATCCGCCTTCGGCGGAAAAACTGGGATCCATACTCGTTAACATGCCTAGATTCCCACTTTCGTGGGAATGACAATAGTTTTATGCTCATAACTCCCAACTCCTGACTCTCAACTCATGTCCCCATTCTCTCATTTATAAACTCAGCTATGAGATCACCTGTAATTTCGTTTGCCCTTGGAGAATAATGGCAAGGTATGAGCTCGCTAACAGACATATTGGTTAACTCATTAAGAAAACTCTTATCCGGTGAAATAACCTGATTAAATTTCTTAATATCTTCTAAGAGCAAATTATAACCCAGCTCCCTGCCATCCTTAAGCGCTATGAGGTCTCGATCGCGAATTATTTGGGTAATATAAAATTTACTACCCGTTGACTCTACATCGGCCTTAAATTTTTTTATAATCATCAGGGCCAATTGCGCAGGCTCATCTTTGGGTGAGAAAAAATCTCTCTCCTGGTATACTCGAATATGTAATCGTTTGACCGCATAAATAAATAAAGAGATCACTCTACTCTTCAGTAATAGTTTTTGATCATATCCGTTATGTTTAAGCCAATACTCGTGCTTTGCAAGACTCCATGATCCTGGGTCCTTTATTATCCTCGATAGACCATCATCAGAAACCGCAGGAGCATTTATCAACTTTAATCTATTTTTTTCAATAATAAATCTCGGCTTTGAAAAAGGGAGGCCTGTATCAATGCGATATATTGGCCGTATAATATTAAGATTCCTCTTAGTATTCTCTGCCTGAAAGCCAAATAAGACAATATGCGGCGAGAATCTATGGCCGTCTCTTTTCCAACGAAGGTATGCCTGATCCATGCCATAACCTCCAACAGCAAAATTTAGAACCTCGGCATTGATCCCCCTGCTCCTAAGTGACTGCTCAAGATAATTACCCCAGGTCTGATCAAGTGGCACACCTGAACCATGTGAAAATGAATCACCAAATATTGCTATGCGTAACGTACCCTCTGCGGGAGATAGATCTATAACACGATCTACCGAATCTGTTCTGATGCCATGCCGGTTATAACAGTAAGAACCATCTGAATTAGAGCTATTAGGCCTTAATGTCCAACCTAGATCATCGTCACTCTTAATGTAGCTATTTTTAGCCTTCCTGTACCTCTCCGCTTTCTTGGCAAATTGTCGAACTGGTATGTAACGCGGAAGCAGCTGTCTCTTAAGAAAGAAGAAGTTACCATCGTGATCATATTCACCGATTGCGCGTATTGCAACCTCAGTAACAGCAGAGAATATGAATATTGTGACAATGAGCAGCGATAAATTTTTAACCGTCTCTCTCACTTCCCCATTCCTATATTGAATATTGGAAGAAGCATGGCAAAAACTATAAAGCCTACAATAGAACCTACTATCAGTATAAGAACAGGCTCAATAAGTGAGGTCATTACCTTAATAGACTGGTCTATCTCCTTCTCATAAACTCGTGTGATCTCCGCTAGAGACTCATCGAGCTTGCCGCCCTCTTCGCCTACCGCTATCATATTGACTACAAACTTGGGAAATACATCGATCTTCTCCAAACTCTGAGATAGCCTGGCGCCCTGGTTGACAATATCTTTACTCGTCTGCTCAAGGCGTTCCCTTAACGCGTCGTTATCTATTGTAGCTATAGCTAAATTTAGTCCTTCATAGACCGGGATGCCGTTCTTAAGCAGCATGCCTAAAGTCCTTGTAAACTTCGATACCTCCCCACTTGTAATAAATTTTCTCACAAATGGTATTGAGAGCTTAACCATATCCAGTAGAAGTTTCTTCTTACTACCCGGTTTAACCCTCATAAAAACAGCTAAAGAAGCGGCAACTATTATTAAAATTATATGCCAATAATTTGACGTCAAACTGCTTATCCCTACAAGGATCTTTGTGGGCAGAGGAAGTGTCTGCGTAACGCTATCGAACATGCCCGCTATCTTTGGTAAGAAGAATGTCAGCATGACAAATACGGTCCCTATTCCTACAACTATCATAAGCGCGGGATACGCCAGGGCAGCCTGGATCTTTTTTCTTACCTCATCCTCTCTTTCTCTGTGCTCTGTCAGCTTCAAGAGCATCTCATCGAGCACACCAGCTTTCTCCCCAGCCTTTACCATACTAAGGTAGAGTTTATTAAAATATTGAGGATATTTAGACAAGACCTCAGAGAGCATTTTGCCATCTTTTATCTGTTTATGAAAACCAGATACTAAATTCTTTAAGGATTTGTTCTCGGTCTGATTTACTATTAAAGATAATGCCCTTAACACCGGAACATTCGCTCTGATAAGACTCGAGAGCTGACGAGTAAAAGTATCAATATCTTTGGTCTTTATCTTAGCAAACTCGCCTCCAAAAGAGATGGGCTTAGCCACAGGCTTGTTATCCTTAGCTGTACCCTGTACCCTGTCCCCTGTCCCCTGTTTTTCAGCCACACTAATAGGAATAAGTTCATCCGCGGTTAACTTAGCAACAGCAGCATCCCTGGAATCCGCCTCAATCTCACCCGTCATCTTATACGTATGGTCATAATCTTGTTCGCCAAAACATATCGCAGGAGAAAGAAATATAAGAATTAAGACTTCAATTAATGTGAACCCCGAACCAAAATTTGATTGCGTTGGTCTTGCCTTTGATTTTAGTTGCGTTGGTCTTGCCTTTGATTTTGGTTGCGGGGTAAAGGTTTTTTTACTCATAAAATTTAGCTATTCTAGGTTAAATATACGAGCCGCATTATCATGGCCGATCTTCTGGACTAGATTGGGTAATAATTGATACAATAATATTATATTGCGAATATTTCTTAATGTCTATATTTAATATAAGTGTAAGATAAATAGATATATAAAAGACTAAGCGCTTTTATTCGCTAATTCAGATAACGCCTTATAGGCGTTATCTCTCGCGTAAGGGTATTTATCAAAAAGCGGGGTAAAGGTCTCATTAATTAGAGTCCTTTTGGAGGTTAATTTTTGAGGACATGAGCAGCATGAAACAGGAAGATCAAAAGACTTAGCAAATTCCGCAGCCTCTTCTTCCTTGATATAAGATAGCGGTCTTATAAGAGCAAGCGTGTCATTAAACATGCTAAGATACGGAGTGGATGTTGATATCTCGCCATGAAAAAGTATATTTAAAAGAGCTGTATGGATAATATCATCAAGGTGATGCCCTAAAGAGAGCTTTGCACAATCATTCTTTCTCGCTATATCAAAGATCACTCTTCTTCTATTCCAGGAGCACCAGAAACAGGTAATCTCCTCTCTCTTCTTATCCTTGAGCATATTATTTTCAACTAATATAGAATTTATATCATGTTTTTGAAAGTGCTGCCTCAAATGATCCTTATTCGCGCAACCATACCCAAGATCAACATTGCAGACAACAAGCTCAAAATCAAAGATTCCTTTCTTCTGGATATGATTGAGAAGGTGCATCATAGATAAGCTATCTTTTCCGCCAGAGACAGCTGCTAAGACCTTATCACCCTTCTCTATCATCTTATAATCATCTATAGCCTTGATGACTTTATTAAGTATAAGATCAAAATGTGTATCACTCATTGGAATTTTTTCTGGAAAACGGGGACGGTAGAAAAAGGGGACGGTTCTGTTTTTTACTCGCGTTAATAGCAAAAAAACAGAACCGTCCCCTTTTTCTACTCCATCTTTAGTACAATTTCGCGGCCGTTCTTAGATAAAGTTACCTCTTGTTCATTAATCTCCAAAACCCTAGCGCCGCCTATTGAATCCCCAACATATACAAGTTCGTTATTTATAATAGCGCCTGGATTCTGCGCATCATATACTATACCTGTTAGATCAAAAACGCGCTTGCTCTTTTTTTTAACAATCTCTTTTTCAGTTTTTGCCTTGCCCCAAGGAAAAATCTTTTGCTTTTGTTCTTGCTCTTTTGGCTCTTCTTTAGCAGCGTCTCCATATCTTTGCGTCACACTCTGCATTATCGATATAAAAGAGGCTGCGTCATGATAGCCCACAGCCTGCTTGAGGATCTTGCCGTCCTTGCGGATAAAAAGAATTGTCGGATATCCTCGTATATTGTATCCCTTAACCAGATCGGGATGTCTGTCACCATCGATCTTAACACATATAAATTCCTTAGCGATCTTTCCGACCTCGCGGCTGGCAAACGTGTTATTATTCATCATCTTACACGGTCCGCACCATGTAGCATAGAAATCCGCCAAAACGATCTTATCCTCTTTCTCAGCGTCTTTTAAGGCATTTACCAGATTGTATTTCCAATGGATAGCGTATGCGCTTGTTGCTGATAAAAAAATAATAGAGATGCATATAATAAAGACCGCAAAAAATAGTTTTGTCCTCATATTCCACCTTTCATCTCTATAGATTATTTAAAACACTCGATTTATTATACATCAAAATATAAAAGTCTGCCTAGCTTAAAACTTGATATTGTCCCCTTTTTTTAACCCTATGCTATTGGCGGTACCGGCATTAAGCTCTAGAACATACATGGCCTTCTCTTTGGGATATATTCTCTCGTAATCCGCGCCATCCGCCGGCCTTGCGTTTTCTCTTATAAAAACAACCTCTTTTTCCTTGTT
>JBHPDT010000046.1:0-14705 GCA_042577545.1 Candidatus Omnitrophota bacterium
GACCTGAGAGTTCAACCACAGACCTACGCGCCCTGTCCATAGACTGTTCATATGCTGTCTGTGTTGTCTTCTTTATCATGGGTATCGATTTTATCTCTAGCACACCTTGCCTATAATCATAGACGGTTCCGGCTCTCTGCATTCTCTGTTGGGCCTCAGAGTGGTTAATGATCAGGCTTGTTCTGGCCTTCTGTAATATCTTTATCAGCTCTTGCCTGTTCTCATCTATAAAACCACCTGGATCATCATCGACACCCTTTAGGAGATCTATAAAACCTCTTTTGGTCTCTGCATCCAGATTATCAAATTCCTCTTCTGTATAAAGCGCATCAAGCATGGACTGGATATACTGTTTGCGTTTAATGACAAATGCGGAGATATCTGCCTGCTGGCGTCCCTGCTCAATATTCTGCTCTTCATTCTTTGAGCGCATAGTCTCGATCAAGCTCATAAAATTGATTTCGGGTGTATTTTCGCCAAGCAGATTCCCGCCCTCTGCTTTTGATCTTGCGGCAGTATCTTCAAGCACCCAACCTATCCTGACAGAACCTTTAATTTTTTTGCGGCCTTTTTTAAGCAAATTAGCTATGATGCGTGAGGGCATTCCATCACCCATCTGCTCACTTAATTTACTAAATAGCCCGTCATCTTCGGATAAGAACGCTGTATACTCACCAGGTCGGCCCATCCTAGCGCTCCTGGCCTTTGTCTGCAGATATATAGCGGTCTCCTCATCAATATATGTTGTAACAACATGTAGTCCTTCCCCTATAATTTGGGCTTCCCCCATCTCTTCATTTGTTTTAATAGCGGCTTTTGATATCTTTATATCAACACCGCGCGAGGCATTGTTGGTAACGATCGTTACTGTGTTGGGTTTTCCCGCGTTATTTTGAATATCATCGAGCACGCTATCTGCTCCACCCTCACTATCTATTACATATTCTTTTATGTCAATGCCTCTTATGCGTCCGAGTCTTTCGCGTAACTCCTTAGCTTCATTAATATCTCTTACCTTAATAAGAAATGGCTGTTTTGCAGCATTTTTATAAACAAGCTCTCTCAGGTCATCCCAGCGCTGAGCCTGCGCTGCATCATCCTTCCCATACATAAATCCGACTGAGACTCTGTGCGCTGTAGCCGGCACCTCAGGCCTTCCTATATCAAACCCCAATACCTCCTCAAGAAACGGATCCATAGTTCCACTCGTACCCACTATGCCCTTGATACATGGAAGGCTGACAAATCCATCATAGCTCATCATATTAAATGTCGACCCTTCTATCTCAGGTTCGATATCGTGTTTAGCCTCAACCGCGGCATGGATACCTCCTTGCCAGCGCCTGCCTGACATAGGCTGACCTGACTTCGCATCCCAAATAACCACGGTCTGCCCGTCATCTTCAAGTATATAGTCACTATCTCGTTCATAACATAGGTGCGCTAAGAGGGCCATGTGAATTAGGTCTTCCCATTCATAACTATAAAGCTCTCCCAGAACTTCTACTAAATCCTCACCACTAACCAACATCTCAGCAAGCTCCTTGCTAAGTTCTTCTGGCATCTCACCCTTTAGAATAGCATTTATCTTCTTAATACCGGTCTCTTTTCTTATAACCAGGTCTTTATTCTCTCGGTTTCTAAGATTAATATCAACATATTTGCCATTCTTGTTCTTTCTGACCATAAGCGATTCTGCTATCTTATTAGCTATTTTTATGCGCCTTCTCTGCTGCCTTAACTCTTCCCTATTCTCATCTGTCTCCTCCGTCTTCACAGAGATAATACACGGGGTGCTAAAGGCATCCTTTAGCGCAGCATCAGCTTCATCAAGAACCAATATATGGTTTCCGCTTAAGAAGGTTCTGTCTGCGCTCGATTGCTCTTCCATAGCCCTGAATCTCGAATTATCAAATACAGTGTATATTATATGCGCTTCCTTAAGTACCTGATCCTCTGAAACCTCTGTTCCAGACAAATCATCATTCGTATATAGTATTCCCTTTCTTTCATGGCCATCTGAATATATAATACCTATCTTTTTCCCAAACCTGCATAAGAAGTCAGCAGCTTCTTTTCCCTGCGTTTTGGCAATATCAGGAGTAGGGGTTGAGACAATAAGATCTATGACCTTCTCGCCTCTGCTTATCGCATCTCTCACAGCAGAGCCTTTTGAACCAGCCTCACTTATAGCCTTTGCCTCTTCTTGCAGGAGAAATAGCATATTAGCCAATCGTATCATATGGGTCTTTCCAGTACCCATAAGCTGTTCCCAGAGCCTCTTGTAGCGTTTTCCTACTTCTTTCTCTGAAAGCATCGTTGTTAAAAACTTAGCGCCCTCTATCTGGGGCTTATTCAATTCATGCTCAATATTGTCTGAAAAGCCTGAATCGATCTCATCATGATAGACTTTTGCAAGCCATTCTAACAGCGCTTTACGAACCGCTTCTCTGTTTGCATCTGTATCGGTCTCATTATATTCACCAATAAGCTTCATAAATCTTTGAGCATCTGACCCAAGCGCAACTGGTCCAGGAGCAGGTGTTGATACAGGTTCAGGCACTGGTGTTGGTTCTGACACAGGCTTAGCCTTTGGCTTTGCTTTTGCAGCCTTCTTCTTTGCAGCGCGTTGGGCATCTGCTAGTAAACCAAGAAAATCTTCTACATCACCTCTATTATTTGGCTCAAAACCTGTATAGTCCATGCCAGCTGAAGAGGCCTTGCCTGGATCCTCTTTAACTTCTTCTGCGTCTGCATCTGCGGGAGGGGTAATATCTTTACCTATTCTGATAATAGTCTTTATTCTCTCAGTAACTGCTGGGTCTATTGCGCCTGGTGCGATCTCATCTGGGGTAGGTAGGCCATGGATGCGCACTAACTTCCTTATGGCTCTTAGTGTTTCATGTGATTCTGGATCATTAGGTTTAGAATCATCAAACTCATTTACTAATGCCGCAAGCGCTTTTAATATTGCGGGGAAGCTCTCTCTTCTTCTCTGCTTTAGAACCTGGCTAGCTTTAACACCAGTTATGAGTCTTATGGCGCTACGCCAAGCGCTAATTATTAAGAATGGTAAAACCCCTACCGATGCGATGAGAATGCCAGCAACAAATAGCGCCTTGACAGCCTCTGGATCTACAGATCCTGAGGAGGTGCGAGGCGCGTTTGTAATAAGATAGTATAGACCAACCAGACCAACAAGGACTGCCAAGATTGCGCCCATTTTTCGATTTAACAATAGCTGGCCAAGCCTGCTTAACATTGCGCTGATCTTCTCTCTTATGGCTGACATTCTACTCTTGGTTGGTGCGGATACTGGCTCGGCTTCAACCTCTGTAGGCTTAGATGGCAATCCATCTCTTTTAAAGACCATGGCAAAGCTAGCCAATCTCTCTAATACCGCAGGGTCACCAAGCTGAGGCATCTCGTTTATACCTGTAACCAGAAAAGCAGCTTTAATACTCGCGTCTTTCGATCTAATGTTAAGCCCTCTCTCATCTGCATTAAAAGCTACCGTCTCTTTTAGGTGCGCTATCAACATTGTAATTCGGACGCTTTCGCTCGTTGAGTAGCCAAATATTCTTTCAGGTACAATTTCACCTTTAATTATGGCAAAAGCTATCTTCTGGATATCGCTTAAGTCAGCTCTGTCGCTTAGATCAATTTCTCTGGGCTTTTCTTCTGCTTGAGTTCGCGCACTCTCTTCTGCTGCGATTGCTTGCCTACGAGCTTCCTGCTGCCGATATATACTAACAAAGACATCAATAACCGCTCTCTTTGCAGCTTCTCTTCTTGTCATATGACCAGTTGATGCCTCAGTCTGGGCTAATCCACTTTCTCCCGCGTTATCATAACTGAGAGAAAAAGCTGACTCAGCTTGCAGTCTTTCCTGTAACACTCTATGCAAGTTCTCTACATTTTTTAAAGCTGATTCAAATTCAACTCCAAATCCATCATCATCTAAATATTTATCGTTCTCCAAAAGCCAAATAATGTACACTAGTTCATTTTTATAAACATTTAACACATCTTCACCGGGGGCTTTCATGCACATATCTGTGAAAACTGTTCTTACATTGCTTCTCCACTCATCAATATCTTCATTTGGCAGCTCAACATATACAGAAGATATATCTGTGTGCAATTGTTGATCATCCAAAACAAATGCGATTGCGATCTGAGAATCCCTAATAGCGCCTTCGGGAACTGTGATACCTACTCTCGGGGTTCCCTCTAGCGCATTCAAAGCAAGTACCATGCGCTTGAGGCTAGTTACCACTGCATCTTTAGCCCTGCTAGCGCCCCCATTAGCCCCGGATTTACCTGCTAGCCTAGGATGCAGAAGTCCTTGTTGCCCAACTACATCTGCATAAGGATCGTAGAGATAATTTTTGAGAGTTTGAGAAAAGGCTAAGCTTATGCTATGTTTTTTTGAATTCTGCCATTTTCCAATAGCGATTTTCAGCACATCTATCTTCTTTTTGCGTCCAGCGTCTATCCCAGCTGCTTTCTCTACTGCCTTAAGTGCAGCTTTCAGCTCATCTTTATCCTCAGTTTTATATTGGTGGCCTAATAGCATGCACTGATTGAGCAGTGTGCCAAATTCCTCATCTGACATTCTATCTGCTAAATACACATTAACCGCATCAAGCACAGCCTCTCCAGTAATCTTTGATCTCTCTTCTAGGCCAGGTACTATTATCTGGTGTTGGCCATATTGGATCTTAAGTCCGTTATCGCCGGACTCTTCTAGTTCAACTGTAAGGACGCTAGCATCATCAGCTTCGCCTTGGGCTACAAATAGGTTTAATAATGGCTCTACTGCCGCTATGGTTCCCAGTATCTTATCTAAGTCACTTCCTGCAGATGATGCCTTTCCAGGCGCAGTAAGCGCTGGTGCTTGTAAAAATCTCGTCGGTATATCATCAGGGGCAACAGCTCTAAGCTGATCAAGCGCAAGTTTAATTAAGGTATCAAGGGTCGCTTTCTGATAGTCATGTAATCTTTCATCAGCATCCTTAGCGTCTTGAAATTTTTCAAGCAGCTCTATAAGTCTGGCTCTATCTCTCTCACCATCTATCTGGGAGATTATTCTTGCCAGAGCGCTTATCTCCACACTGTCGGGAGACTGAGTTCCATCACCTACTAAGACGTCTTGTGTTGGTGCCTGAACACCAGGTCGATGCGCCAATGCTGTTTCTACCATCTGCTCAGCAGACATAAGATCACCTGAAGAAGAGGCTTTTGCCTCACCAGGTGTGTGGTTAGCCCTTAACCGGCTATCACACTCATCTATCTTTACTAAACTATCACCATCATCATTACCTTCATAGATTCTTCTTGTTCTTGCAAGCAGATTCTCATAAGATCGTAAATCCTCATTCATTAAATAGGCTTCTGAGAGGTCTTTTAATCTTCTTCCAAGAAGCTCTTGTTTAGCTTTATCTAAGAATTCCGGTAATCTGCTCTCTGTAGTCATTAGCTGTTGACTGTCCAACTTTAACGCTTCGGTGATATCGTTGGATACAGGGACCGCTTCTCCTGCTCTTTCCGGCATATTCTCCTCTACGAATCTTCTCTCATCACCAGTTGCGATAGTAATCTCCGGAGTTGCCTCTCTAACTCTTCTTACCTTAAATATATCATCCCCTATCTCTACTAAGGTAGCGTCTTCTCCATAAGCTATAAAGGTTGCATTCTTTGCCAGTTGGATCAGGTTCTCCGCTTTCACATGACCCGCTGTCTCTTTATCTACCCTCTCTACAATACTGGTCAATCTGGCAAACTGCTCTGCCCACCTCTGCACATCATCTATGCCGCCTATTAACAGGCCTGTCGCAAGAGCGATTAGTGCAAGTTTATTATCGACCATATTAGAGTATATGCTCGCTGCAGCAAGATAGTACTCGCCCTGAGAGAGCACATCCTCAAAAGGCTGTTTCTTGTTTAATATCACATCCTCATAAGGTCTCTCTAGTGCGCTTTGAGAAAACTTAGGCAGGACCACCATATATGAGATCTCTTGTTCTCTTAAGAGTTTTGCAATACCATCTGTATGGAAACCGCCTGTAACAAGGAGTGTGAGTGAGCGCTCATCCTGCTCCATCTTAGCTAGAGTATTTCTTACCATAGCAAGATCTCTTCTGTAAGCTATCTCATAGAAGCGCTCGACATTCGGCAGGGCTTCGGAGATAACCCTCATCTCAGGCACCAGGTTAGCGCTTACATTGTGCTTAACCATAAGCTTGGTTAGATCAACTGCCATGTTTTGAGGAATAAATTCATTACGGTGAGATTTATAATATTCAAGATCCTTGTTGAGTATCTTAGCGTCCAGGAGGTTTAAGATAATATCAGTTCTTCTTGAGAGATCAGCAAGAATTCTCTGATCATCATTCTTAAAGAGTTTTCCCTGAACTTGCTGTGTTAGCTCATCGAGCTCACTGAATAGATCGTCTATTATAACCTTATCATGCATATTGATATAGTCGATATATGCTGAAAGGTTCGGATACAGAGATAGGTCTATGTTGGATGCTAAGGTAAATTCCCTAATGCGGTTATGATATACGGATGAGAGTATCTTACCAAGCCTGAAATCAACGCTCTCAAGAAGAAGAATCTCTAAATCCTTCTTGGCAAGGGTCTTGGTCAAAAGCTCTACTAAGGCCTGTCTCTCATCATCAGCCTTCTTAAAGTCTATCCTCTCCTCAAGGACTGATGCCTCAAGAAGCGCCTCAACATTATTATATACTGAGGTATCTACATCAAGCTTGCGCGCAAGCGTACCGAGGTGCTTCCAATACTCCTTAAACGAGAGCTCCTCTGACCGATAGTTCCATCTCTTCTTATCAAGATCTTTCAGCTTACGCGAATATACGTGGGCCTTAAGATCAGATATGACCTTCTTAAGGGTAATGACAGCTTTGTGTATGCTACCTTTATTCTTCAAGGTATTGAGGTAGCATTCTACGTTGCTCTTATAGAGACTGGGATCTTCAACACCGTAAAGTTTGACGCTAGAGTCTTTACAGATCTTGTAGTACTCAGCAGCGCTTATTTTTCCTCTTCTTAGGAAATACTCCGCTATCTCTTTTCTGGTTTTGTCATTAGGGTGGGATTGAAGTGATGAGGTATCAACATAGCCTTGCGCGCCCTCAAGCGCGATCAGGCCTAGATTATAATCTCTTACAAAACCATCTATCAGTCTGTTTATCGATTCTTGAGCGCCTAGGTTTGAATGCGCGTCCTGAATATTGATAACTATTTTTTGGCTTCCGGCATTGTGGCGTTCTTTGATTATTCCATATTCCGCGGGTATTTCGATCTTAGAGAGGCTGACAAAGTTTCTGGACTGGGCTTGGGCAATCCGGTTTCCGTTCATTACTGACCAGAGAGGCGTGCCATTTAGCGCCCAAGCTATATCCTGAACAAAAAAGCAGAGGACTACTATTATACTAATTGTTTTAATAGTAATGTTTCCTCTGTTTGTCTTATGCTCTAACATGAATTTAAGCCCCCTTAAATTCTATTAAATGCTACATTTTACGTTTTACGTTTTACGTGCCTTCGGTGGGAATAAAAATCATCTTCTCCCGATGTAACTAAAATGATTTCTCTATGTTTTCTTAACTTTATTTCATATTTTTTTAATGCTTTTTTAAGTTGCAAATAAAGTATATCATATAAACAGCACATAGTCAAGCTTAGTTACAAAAAAATCGAAGTTTTTTGGAAGGAGCGTACATAACTGCAAATAACCTTTGCAATTGTAGGTAGATATTAGCATAAAATAGGGGATTTGTCAAGTATATATATTTATACTTTCTATAAAAGGGGCTGCTTGTCGCTTTTGGGTAAGCGACAAGCAGTTTCGCATGATCTCTCATGCCTAAACAAAAGGGGGCTTGTGGAAAGAAACCACTTGCTTACTCTCTAAAACACTACAATAGTAAAATTATTCCCACTTTTCCCAACAAAGCCCCAAAAAACACGCTCGGGGACGTTGTTTGAGCACAAGTACCCCCGATTGAACAACGTCCCCGAGAGGTTTTTTATATAACCTGATTATTTGGTGGAGTTAGATAAGGGATCATGAACCGCTTCAGGTTCATACTAAATGTTGTAATGAAGGATCTCTTTTTTTGTGGAATAACTTGTATATATCATCAAACATAATGTACGCGCTGGGGACTATAAACAGGGTAAGGATCGTGGAACTTATAAGGCCGCCCATAACCGTGATCGCCAATGGTGACCAGAGGTTTGCCTGCTCGCTCCTATCTATAGCCATGGGAAACAGGCCTAAGAGAGTTGTGCAGGTTGTCATCATAATTGGCCGTAACCGCGCAATGCCAGCGGCGATAACAGCCTTATGAGGGCCAAACCCTTTTTTTCTTAAGCGGTTTATATAATCAACGAGAATGATAGCGTTATTTACAACTATTCCTCCCAGCATTATGCCGCCCATTAAGACGCTTATATTAATTGTCTTATGCGACAACTTTAGGGCTATTGCGACACCTATGGCCGCAAGAGGCACTGTTACCAGAATAATGAACGGCTGCGTATATGACTCAAAGAGAGATGCAAGAACAAGATATATCAGCACTAATACGATCCATAGGATCCCCGGAGGCCAGGGGGCTAGAAACTCCTTCTGGTTACGGATCATACGCCAATAGTTTTCACCAAAATTATAGTAATAATCTTTCGGCATCTTAAGATCCTTCAATACCTCCTTTATCTTATCAGCGGCTGTTCCAAAAGCGTATCTTCCGCGATTGGCGCTTATTTGGATCATGCGCGACTTATTCTTTCTCCAAATCTTGCTCGGGCCTAAGCCTGGCTCAAAATCTACCATCTGCTCTAAAAATACAGCTGTGCCATCAGGTCTTGTTAGTGTAAGTTTTCTAAGCTGATCGAGCGTACGCCTATCCTTCTCCTGAATCCTGGCAATGACCTCTACCTCTTTCGCGTCCGTATGATAGAGTGTCGCGCGCAATCCACGCATCTGAGCGTGCACAACATTTGCTATCTCATCAACGGTAAATCCATAAAGTCCCGCCTTTTGGCGATTTACCTTAAGACGCCATTCAGGCCTTCCCTTTCTCCATCTTATCTTTAGATCAAGAAGCCCTGGGATAGTCTGTACACGTGTGAGCATAGAGACGGCAAGCTCATTCAGGGTATTGTAATTATATCCGAATATATCAATAATTATCTCATTTGTCTCAACCTCACGCGCCTCCTCAAAATATATAAACGCCTCGTGGTACTTTCTCTCAACATCCTCTACCCTTGTCCTTAGATCAGTGATGACCTCTTTTGTGGAACGTGTCCTCTGCGCAAGAGGAAGGAGCTTTACATAAATTTTTGATGACCACTTCTCTATCCTTGATGAGAACTGTTTTATCTCTGGAACCGTCTCTAATATCTTCTCTATACCGGTGACAGCTTCATCAGATATCGCGAGCTTAGCGCCGGTCGGCAACTCAACAAATATAGTAAAATCCTGCTGTTCCGTTGTTCCAACAAATTCTTTCTCGATCTTAAACAAGAGCACGTACGCTGAAAACGCAAACAATATAATAATAAGAATAAATATAAGGTATCTACGCCTCAACGCGCCAACCAGGATACGCCTGTAGAAGGCTCTTAATATCTCGATAAAAGACCTTCTTATCCTGTGCGGCCTACCTGAGACATCAAGCTTTTTTACTCTGCGCGCAAATAATCTCCAGCTTATCTTAGGAAGATAGGCCGAGAGCATGGGTACAAGCGAAAGCGAAACAAAGAGAGATGAGAAGAGCGAGAATGTAACAGTAAGCGCTAAGCCAAAATATAATATTCTTATATCTTTGCTTACAAACACGATCGGAAGAAATACCACAACATTCGTCAATGTCGCGGCTATTATAGCAAGCATCATCTCCTGGGCGCCTTTAACAACAGCTGTCTTCGCGGGGATACCCTGCTCCTTTAATCTGTGTATATTCTCTAATACAACGATAGAGCTATCGACTAGCATTCCCACGCCTATCGCAAGACCGCTTAAGGTCATTACATTCAATGTAATATTCATCCCGTGCATACACAGGAATGTAGCGATTACAGATATGGGAATTGAAACAGCAATAATAAGCGTGGATCGAAAATCTCTCAAAAAAACCAATAGGATTAGAATCGCAAAGAGCGCGCCATAAATTAGTGTCTTTTTTACGCCATTTATAGCCTGCTTTATGGTATCGCCCTGATTCGATGTCTCAATAAGCCTTATGCGCTCATCTAATATGCCTGACAGAAGCTCCTCTTTCGCCTTCTGCACACCCTTAATAACCTCTACCGTATTTGCCTCAGACTCCTTTTGAATATACATAGATACTACTGGCAGTATATTTACCCGCGCGTAGCTTTGCGCCTCAAGGAAAGAGTCCTTAACCTCAGCAACATCCTTCACCTTTATAACAGATCTACTGGGTGTTGCCACAACCCCGATCTCTTTGATGTCATCGACGGTCTTAAAGCCTGCTACAGCCCGTATGAGATATTTGTCTCTCTTCTTATCATATCCACCAATAAGCAGATCTATATTATTTAAATTGAGCGCGTTAATTACCTTACTCAGAGAGAGCTTATAAGCCTGGAGTTTTCGCTGATCTACCTCTACGAGAATCTTTCTCTCCCGCCCGCCTCCTATCTCAACATTTGCAACGCCATCTACTCTTAATATGCGGTCCTTGATGGTCTCATCCACAATCCTTCTTAACATCTCAGGAGTATATCCTGTGCCTGTTGCCGCTATTATAAGGATAGGAACATCCTGCTGCTCAAACTTCGCTATAACGGGCTTCTCTATCTGCTTGGGAAGTTTGCTCCTTATGCGTGAAAACTTCTCCCTTACCTCAAGCAGCGCGTAGTTCATATCTATGCCAGGCTCAAACCTCAATACAACACGAGAACGTCCTTCCTCTGAGATAGAGATGAGGCTGCGCAGACGCGAAACAGTACCGACAGAATCTTCTATGGGCTTTGATACCTGCTCCTCAACCTCCTCCGGAGGAATACCGCCCCTTATATTAATGAATATAGATATATCACCAAAGCTAAAATTTGGGAGAAGTTCAATAGGCAGGAAACTTAGAGATATAATACCAACAAGAACGATGCCCAGAAAGAGCATCAATATTGTGATCGGTCTATTTACTGAAAGTTGTGGTAGTCCCATCGCTCGTACTTGTTCTTATCGTTTCGGTGATCGGTGATCGGTGATCGGTGTTCGGTATTTCCGCCGAAGACGGACCCGCCTCTGACGGGTGCAAGCGCCGCAAACCGAGAACCGAAAACCGAGAACCGAACTTTTGTTTTTTCCCGCCTAGATTAAGGCCTCATTCAATTCGTAATAGCGGCCGACAGCAGAGGGTCCCTTTGCTACTAGTATGTCCATCTCAACCAACTGCTTAAGATCCCGCGCCGCAGTAGGCACCGATATCTTAAACTTATTCGCATAACGTGTTCTGGTAATACGTTTTTTACTTCTAAGATACCTAACAAGCTTAAGGTGCCTAAGTGAAAGAGTCTTTAATATATCTGGCGTAATCTTCTTCTTTTTATCTGGTTTTTGAATCTTCTCTTCTTTCCTGGGACTCTCTTCGGCTATATCCTCAGCAGTATCTATTATATCTTCCTTATCTTCTTCGTCGGTAATGTCAGGCTCTGTAGTTAGCCGCCATCCCTCTACCTCTTTACGCAGGTTATCTTTAAGCGGTTGATCAGATAATGGTTTTTGCTGCTCTGGCTGAGGCTCACTTTTAACCTCTGCTGGCTTCACTGGTGGCTCTACCACATATTCAATTTTCCCTGTAGCATCATTTTCTGCGTCTGTTTTCTCGGGTTCCGCTTCCTCGGGTTCCTCTAAAACGGTCTCCTCTAAAAGAACCTCATCCTCTACTGACTCTGATGGTTCTCTCTTCTTAAATCTAAATACGTTTGCTTGTATATATGTAAGCATATTCTCTAAACCAAGATATATGGTTGGTATAACTATCAACGAAAGAAACGTAGAGACAGCCAAGCCACCGATAACAGCGATCGCCATAGGCTGTTGAAGTTCCGCCCCCTCATTCAACGCCAACGCCAGAGGCACAAGGCCCAGTATTGTAGTAAGCGCTGTCATAACAATAGGTCGTAAGCGTCTTCTGCTAGCTACAACTACAGCCTCCTGTGATGACATCCCGCCGCGCCTTAATATATTAGTATAATCGATTAGAACAATTCCATTATTAACAACTATGCCTCCTAAAATAATCACACCTAGGATAACCATAACACTCAAAGGGGTATTTGTTAATAATAATATAGCTATAACTCCTATAACAGAGAGCGGTATAGTAAAGAGTATGACAAAAGGCTGCCACAATGACTCAAACTGTGAGGCCATAATCATAAAGACAAGTATAATGGATAATATCAGCGCCATGCGCAAACTCCTGAATGACTCTTCTATCTGCTCTCTCTCACCGGTAAGCTGGGCTGAATATCCTAACGGTATTTCGATTTTGCCTAGCATCGCTGTAACAGCGTTAGCCATAACATTAAAGGATTGTTTGAATATATTGGCTGTCACAACCACTATGCGCTCCTGGTCTAATCTCTTTATCTCACTTGGGCCCTTGCCGATAGTAAAATAAGCTACCTCTGCCAGAGGCACGTTTATGCCTAACTTAGAATGCAACTCCAGCCGCCTGACCTTTGCCATGTTGTTTCTATCTTCTTCACGAAGACGAACTCTTATATCTATCTCTTCCCCTTCCCTCTTAAATTTGCTAGCTAAAAATCCTTTTACCGCGGTCTGGGCGCTGACAGCGATATCGCTTACAGATAGATTGTATGTCGCGGCCTTATCCTTAAATACACTTATCTTTACCTCAGGCGCCGGATCTATAAACGTATCTCTTATGCTGTATAATCCTGGGATGCTTTTTAGCCTGCTCTCTACATCGGATGTTATCTCGCGAAGCTTGCTTAGATCTTGCCCTTTTATCTCAATAACAATAGGCGCGCTCGTCTGAAAGGCTGATTGAAAAACGCTATCCTGTAAAACATATTCTACGTGCGCGTTACTTAGATCCTCGGGGCGTATTAAATTTTTTAGTTTGTTTAAGACGACAGACGTGGGAAGGATTCGAAACCCCGCGCCACCACTGCCCCATCGCCCTACGGGATTAAGGTTCACTATTATCTGACCTTGATGAGGACCCTTTGTCTCAAGAAGCGCGGTTCCTTTCTTCTCTTTTGTAGATCCTATATTTGTAGTCACGTTAGAGACCTCAGGCATAGCGAAGAGATAGGTCTCGATTTTTTCCGCGACGCTATCTGTCACCTCTAGCCTGGTACCGGGAGGAAGTTCGAGTTTTATCATAAACTGACCCTGATCGATCTTAGGAAGAAACTCTGTATCAAGAAGCGGTATCAGAAGACACGTTCCTAAAAATAGAGCTGTTACCAGGGCCAGGCACATAACCTTATGATTGATAAAAAAGAGAAGAACCTTCTGTACTATAGATTGAAAGAATCCTAAAAAACCCGACATATTTCCAGAATCTTCATCAGTTGAAACTTCTGGGATAGACTGAACGCGAGAACTTAAAATAGGTATTAATGTAAGCGCAACCGCTAACGATCCTAAAAGAGAGAAGGTAACTGTAAAGGCAAGCTCTTTAAATAACTGGCCCGCTATACCTATTACAAATACCATGGGCAAAAATACAGCTATAGTCGTAAGCGTGGATCCAAGTATGGCGCCGCTTACCTCCGTAGCTCCATATACACTGGCCTCTTTTATGGGCCTTTTCTCCTCCTGCCTGTGCCGATAGATATTTTCAATAACAACGATACCATTATCTACAAGCATACCTACACCCAGGGCCAACCCTCCTAAGGAGATCATATTTATCGTTATTCCACTCATGTGCATAAGAGAGAATACAGCCATAATGGATATCGGTATATTAAGAGCTACAATAGCGGCGCTCTTTACGTTCTTCAAGAAAAAGAGCAGGACTAAAAATGCCAGGATTCCGCCCTGAACTGAGGCATCCCTTACACCGTTTATAGCTGTCTTTATAAACTCTGATTGGTCATAGACCGTATCGATACGCACATCCTTTGGGATCATTCCCTTGATGCGTTCTAATACATCCCTAACATTCGTTGCGACGCGTAATGTATTCGCGTCCGCCTGTTTCTGGATAGATAGGGAGACGTTCTCACGCCGATTAAATCGGGAGACAGAGGTCTTGTCCTTGAATGTGTCGCTTACCTTGGCAATCTCTTTTAAGATAATCAGGCGCTTATCAGCCATCGCCTCTTCTTCTTTTGCCTTCTTATCCTCACTATTAAAATCTGAAAACTCGCTCTTCTTTTGTCTATCATCAATACCAACAACTACGCCATCCATCTCCTTGACAAGGCCGAATTCACCTATGGTCCTGATAAGATATTCGTAAAAACTCTCCTCGATTGTTCCGGCAGGATAGTTCAGGTTTGCCTTGCTTATAGCCTCAACAACCTCATTTAATGCTATGTTCTTTGACATCAATCTATCCTGATTGATCTCAACGAGTATCTCTGGTATTAAACCACCTGTAATATTAGCCGCTGCGACTCCGTCAGCCTTCTCAACCTCGTTTTTGACTACCTTCTTT
>JBHPDT010000047.1:0-14653 GCA_042577545.1 Candidatus Omnitrophota bacterium
AGATCAAAGCAAGGGTAAGCCTTTTCTCCAGGATTAGGAACGGTATAGCGGATCTCCTGGGCGTGTTTGGCGTATTTCTGATATTCTTCAAGGCCCTTAACATGAGCGGCCTTGGTATGAGTGGACTAAGTTTTCTTGCTAAGGTCTTGACCGCATCGACGGCGTGGTATATCGTTCTTCCTATCGGATTAGCTATTATTACTGTCTCTCTATTAATTTCGCAAAAGAGAATCACAACAGCCGCAAGAATCACCACAGCTGCTGTGGCGTTATTCGCCAGCTTAGGCGTTGCCTACATATTTAAGGTATTCATAAGTCTAGCGACCGCAAGTCTTCTTACAGAGGCCAATCAGTTGTCACAGATATCACCCCAGCTAGGGGTGGTTAAATTGCTCCAGGCAGGAGCATTAGCTGCCAAGATGATCGCCCCGGGAGCAGCGGTATGGGCCTTCTCTCCGACAGTAGCCTTCGCTCTTTCGTTGATATTTATTATCTGGGCATTTAAGATGCGCTTTACCAAGATCGCTCTATTTAACCAGGCTAATAAGAATATTGAGAAGTTCCAGGCGCTCTTCTTAGGTGTGACCCCAGACAGCCCGCGTGAGGCAGCTTCTACTATATTAAGATTTGCTATACAGATGCCGCTTTCGCTTCTAGCTGTTATGGGACCTATGATGGGTATTATGGCTATGATATCAGCAATAGCTATTCCAAGTGCGGCGTCATTTGCCATACCTTTGGCTATCGTTCTCGGAGGCGCGGGAATTTTAGCATCATATATACTATATGGAATGAATAAGAGAGATATCGACCGCAAAAGACCTTCTATCGCCCGCCCTATAGTGAGAATAGGTAGAGCAGGCGTATTTGCCGCGATCTTTCTACTTAGCAGGTACCTCTTTAATGTAGCGATAACACTTCTCGGGGGCGGTCCTGCTATAGCCGTAGGAATTGTTCTGGTAGGTCTCTTCTATATATACACGTTCAGCGACGTCTTTTTACATCAGAAAGAAGGATCAGAGGCAAAGAAGGACTCGCCTAAATCCAGACTAGGCAGACTCTTTGTTTTTACAAAAGATCTTCTTGTTGCCAGAGGTGACTCAGCGCAGTCTATTGAGCGCTCTACCCCTGCCTTAAAACATATAACCATAGGCGCTCTCGTAGGTACTGTTACTTTATTTGGGCTTAAGGCGCTGGCTGTCTTTTTAGCCGCAAATGCAGGATGGCTTGGCGCTCTCTCTGCTATTCCCATGATACCTTTTGCGCTATTGGCATTATATACAGTGGTTGTTATGCCTGTTGCGGTTAAATTATATGGAAGGGCTGATTCGAAGATAACAGGCAGATCCTACTTGGGTTCAGGCATGCTTGCGGTATTAGCAGGTAGCATTACAAAGATAAGAGGGCAAGCTATATTATTAGGTTCATTAGTATTTTTATCTAAGCTTGCTATAACCATCAATCCCTCAACCGGTTTGCTTGTTCTGGGCTTCTCCCTCTTATTGACAGCAGGTTACTTATACTATAACAGGTGGGTCTTACAGAGGGCCATGGGAGAGCGCGGCCCGCCAACATGGGATCTGACTTTAAGAGATGTTGTATTTAACCCTAAGAAGATCGTATTTGCATTAGGACAGATGGCCTCATTTGCTGTCCCAATTCCAGCTTTAGGCGGAACCCCCCGCATGGCGCATGTTATGGAATTGCGCCAAGAAGTCCTCTCCTCAGAGACCGCAAATCTTACTACAGATAGAGAAGCGTCTATAAGAAGGCTTGTTGAATCAGAACAAGGCATAACTGATAGCCGCATGGTATTTAGTGTCGAAGGTCAAGACAAAGGAGAGCCTCTTGGTGATTATGATGATAAGATCCTCGCCCTAATGATGGATCAGATTAAACATCTTGAGACAGGCGCGCGAGGATTTGGCCTTACTGACACTAAGGAGACGCTTGCTCAATTAGCAGGTGTTATTAAGTCGAAATTCTTCCTCAGCCCCCATGGTGATACTGTTGAGAGAAATCTCTATAAGCTTGCCAGAAAGGTCACAGCTCGAACTATCGGTGATTATCAAATGAACGTAGGTTATGTGTATGAATATATATACAAAAATATGAGCGATGAGGATATTGCGAGGTTATTTGATGGCAATAGCAGAGACGAGATTACCGAGTATGATGTACGAAGCCTTATGTTCTACATCTTATTCTCAGATGCTGCCAAGGCTAATCGCGAGGAGATTAGCAATTTTGCTATTAGATTTTACATTAATGATGTGCGCCAGGATGTTAAGAGAATGTTTTCTCAGATGGGCATGCCATATCCCGGCCTTACAAATGAGCAGGTAATAATATTGCTCGGCTCTCTCCATAAGTTTAGTCCTGGGGCGGTTAAGAATGCCTGCATAAAGTATAATATAGCTCGCCTTGCCCAGCTATTCCACGTAGATACAAGAGGTCTTAAGCATAATGACAATAGTGATATGAGAGAACACCTCAACCTTCTTGTCAGGGTCATTATTAAGGCACAGGGTAGAGGCGCATTAAAGGATATAGATCTTAAGTCTGTAAAGAACCTCTTCTACCCACACGTTGTGATCACAGGTAATGAGAGAATAGCTTTTGAGGATAGAGAAGGCGCTAAGGAGTTATCAGTAGATAGATTTATAGGCGAGACCACAATAGCTCAGCTCATTCTTGGGCAATCGATTCAGAGAGAGACCGAAACTGGTTCAGGGCCTCCGCCCCCTGATGAGATAGATGCCTTACTTGCTAACCCCGTAAGACCTGCTGCATTACCCAAGAGGATAAAGGTCACATATCCAAGCGGTAGAGACAAAGAGGCATACCTCTTATATATAAATGGAAGATGGGATTACAGGGATATCTCCAAAAAGCAGATCTCCTTCTCGGAGTTCTTTAAGAGCTCTATAGGAAAGCGTATTATACAGATATTTGGGCAGGATTTTAGAATAACCCCGTCACTGAAGGATGTAGAGCGTGATAAGGAACTTGCGCCGGAGTCACGCGCCCTCTCCTTCTTTAATCGAGGAGATTCTGTTGCCCGCCACTCAATAGGTAAGTTAAAGATAAGGACAGAAGCTATATCAACACGTTCTACTGATAAAGTAAGGCTCTCCACAGGTGAGCTAGTAGCTATTCCAAGAAATATCGGTGCGTCAGAGTATCTTCTATCAAGAAAGCAGCCAGATTATAATGTAAGAGCAAAGGATAAGAGGATTTTATCTGCGGATGAGAAGAGACGTGCCGCAAAGGCGCTGGCAGAAATACTAGCAAAGTTTAAAGAGGAGATAGCTCTTATATATAATGTAGATGTTAAAGTAATAGAGGTCGTTCTCGCCTCCACAGATCGCACAAGAGAGCAGAATGAAGAATTAGCTAAGATAAATCCTCATGTTGATCCTGAATCTCGCCATATATATGGCGATGCTAGAGATGTAGTCGTTAAGATCGATGGAAGAGCCCTTACCTCTGCGCGTGATCTTAAGATCTTATACGATATTCTGGATTCTACTATGAAAGGCACAGGGGGTATAGGAGTTTATACTGATCATATACATATAGATCTTCACGCGTCATTTGCCAGATGGCAACGCGGAGTAGATATCATATCCCAGGAGAATGATTACAATCCTATCTATGTGGGTAGCAAGAAACCTGCTAAGTTACCGAATAGCGTATGGGCAGGCAGAGATAGATATGATCTTAAGTTTGTAAGATTTTCAGATGGTGGAAGGTGGGTATATCAGTCCAGTAAGACCGGTGCTGTGATCGGCTTGGCGCCTGATGAGGCAGCATTAAGACAACAGCAGAAGGCCATAGAGGATCTTTCTAAGGAGTTCACGCAGGCCCAAGACTCATTTTTGTATGCTGAGGAGGCTCTTGAAAAACTGGTTAAAAAGACAGATGAGAATACATATAACGAAGCCACCAGAATAATTCGCCTAAACCAAATTTTGGCAAGTTGGGATCTTCTTATTGAAGGCGCACGTGATGTAGAAAATAACAAAAAAAGTACGGATGATGCTATAGAAAAAGTTATTGATGGGGCAAAGAAGATCTTGGAAGTAGATGAACTCTCGCAAGAGAACCTTGAAGCTACCATAAGCCAAGAGATTGATAAGCTGACCAAGAATCCTTCTGATGCGCTAGCTCCGATTCTTGATCTTAAGGCAAAGAGAGAGACTCTCCTAGAGAGCCTAAGGGTATTAAGAAGTAGAATGCAGACGCGTGAATTTACGTTAACCCAAGGCGCTGATAAGGATGCCAAAGAGCAGATAAAGAAACTAAGCCTGGAGCGCGATAAGCAGCAAAAAGAGCTTACGATTATAGAAGATACTTATAATAAGGCGCTGGATAAGGCAGATGATGATACAAAGACCCAGCTTCAGGCAGTTGATGCGCTCAGTAGCTTTAATAGATCATGGCAGCAGCTGAAGTCAGGAAAGAAGCATGTGGAGATTGGCTTAAAGCGGATACAAAAGCGCGCTCAAGCGCTTATTAAAGACACGAAGACAGCAGGCATTGATTTAGACGAAGATGCTAAGGCGTTATCAGATTACGAGCAGCAAAAGACCGCTGTTGAAAAAGAGCGTGAGGCGTTACTAGAGAATGCTTCCGAGATTTCTAAGGATCTTGCCAGACAGATGGAAGAAGGCAAAAAATTATATAAGAAGGCCCGCGTTCTTTCATCAAGGCTGCTGGTTTTACAAAGAAGAACATCGGGCGAGCCAATAGCGGTTGGAGATTTTGAGAATTACTATAAACTTCAAGATGTTGCTGCACGCGGCAAGAGAAAGCTTGCTAATGAGAAGAGACAGCTTGCTGAAAGGGAAGCTAAGCAAGCACAAGAGAAAGCTAAGGCAGCACAAGCGGCGGAAGCTGAGGCAGAGCAAGCTAAGCTGGAGAAACAGAAGGCTGATGAGGCACGTTTAAAAGAAGAGGAAGAACAAAAGAGAATTAAGGCAGAGCAAGCGGCAAAAGCTAAAGCAGCACAAGAGAAAGCTGAGGCAGAGAAAGCAGAAGCTAAGGTGGCTGAAGAAGAAGAGAAAGCCAAGGCAGCGCTTCTCTTAAAAGAAAAAGCAGAGCAAGATGAAGAGGCAAAAAAACAGAAAGTTCTTAAAGATAAAGTAATTGCGGTAGAAAGGCTGCTCAATAAGTTAAATAAATCTCTTAAGGATAGAGAGGACGCTGACGCTATCAGAGAGAACATAGAAGTCTTGCTGGGTACTATTAAAAAATTAAAGTCCAAAGCAATTATCAGTAAGAACGATGTAGGCGCTCTAATAAAGGATACAAAGTCACTTATATCAGATGTAAGGGAGCTAAGTAAAAAAGCAGCTCTGCTGCCTAGCGGAACAGGTGAAACACGCGCCGAGGCCCCAACTGGTCTACCACCAGTTCTGGCTACCATGATCTTAAATGCAACGCTTGCTGCCGCAACTCCAAAGTCCCTACCTAATCACATAGCTGCTCTGGGTGAGACCACACAGCGTATACGCAAAGATATCCAAGAGGTCAGAGAACTTGGTATACAGATAGATGAGGATAATCTTTCTGAGTCAGTCGACGCTGGGCTAAAGACACTTAAAGAAAGCGAAGAATCAGAAGACCAAAAGAGAAGTATCACAATTCTTAATGCTATTAAGGGGAAAATCGAGAGATTAGAAGATGAGACAAGAGATGCGTTCTTTGATAGCAGAAGAGAGATTGAAAATGCAAGATCTGCTTTAGATAAGAGCGATTTCACAACAAATAACTTTGCGCCAGAGATGAGAAGAAAATTGCAAGCGCTCTCTAGTAGGGTATTTACACCAGCGCCTCTGAAAGCAGCTGATGATATCATAGATTGGATGCATGAGATTGAGAATCTTCTTAGGCCTGACACAACAATTACTGTTACACTTCCAGTCGCTCCTGAGCAGGCAAAGCCAGCGCAAGAACCAAAAAAGGAAGATGTGGATGAGTTGGTAGCAGGCCTTGAAGATGCAGTTGACGATCTTGCTAAAGCAGCTAAGACAATAACAGTTGCTGCAGAGCCTGATAAGGCAGCCACAGTTACAGTAGCAGCGGTTACCCCAGAAGCAGATGAGCCAACAGACAAGGCAGAGGAAGGTATAGATGCATTGGTAGCAGGCCTTGAGTATGCTGTAGATGATCTTGCTAAAGCAGCTAAGACAATAACAGTAGCTGCAAAACCCGATAAAACAACTACAGTTACAGTAGCAGCGGTTGCTCCTGAAGCAGATAAGCCAATAGAAGATATGCCGGTGGTTACGCCACCTGCTGCCACAATTACGGTAGCTCCAAAGACCGGTGATGCAGCCACAACTACGGCGCAGGTGCTAGAAGATCTTGAGAAAGCCACCAAAGAACTTGAAAAAGCAGGTATTGAAGCTGATGCAGCTAAGACAACAACAGTTGCTGCAGAGCCTGATAAGGCAGCCACAGTTACAGTAGCAGCGGTTGCTCCCAAGCCAGACACAGAAACAGAGGTGGCTAAAGAATCTGAGCCTGTTAAAGAAGAAGTTGAGAAGAAGCTCCCACCAGACCAACCTAAAGCGGTCTCCGTGGCTCCGAGAGGCCTGCCATCAGTTATATCATTAATAAACCTTAATGTTCAAGCTATTCGCAATAGTCGATATATGAAGAAAGGCTTCTTAACAGCTGCGGCAGCCTTCATGATAGACCCTCTAGGATTAGGTATATTCGCGACTGAGTCAACAAGACAGGTGGATAATTTCCGTGATTCAGTTGAACTCGTATCTACCGATGGTAGATATAGAACAGCTTCGAGCATCTCTAAGAAGGCAAAAGGAGCGACTATCGATAGTCTCAGGCGAAAAGCAGAGAGACTCCATGATGACGGTATTTTATCAACTGATAAATATAATATCTTCTTGCAGCAGCTTAAATCAGATCTGGCGCAGTTTCCAGGATTTATTAGAGATATGGATAAAAAACTCGATGATTATTTAGCTCATGCTGCTGCTGCAAAAGAGCGTCAAGAGCTCGATGAAGATATAAGAAAGAGGACAGAGCGTGAGGCGCAGAGCACCTCAGATTATAATCACCTGGCTGAAGAAGCAGAAAAGAACGCCAGCGCGGCTCGCAGAGATATGGAGCGCCAAGGCGCTGATATGGCAAAACTCTTAAACATGATAAGAGAGGCGCAGGGCCTAAAGCCTACAAAGATAAACGGACTTCCTGTAAGCGCTGCCCTTGGTTATGATATGGAGACCTTTACAGGGGCTCTGATAGAAGGAAGAGGCGGTATTACTATAGGCGGAAAGGGTTACTATCTGCAGGAGGCGGTAAACACTATAATAGGCCTTCTAAAGAATACAACCAAGCGTAAACCTGCTGCAGTATTTGGTTTGGGTATTGACATTCTTGAGTTGTGGCAGGCCAGATATGAGAGACGCATGCGAACAGACGGCGGTGTGTATTTTAATAAGAGCATCTTTCATGGCAGGTACCACCTTAACCCGGTCATACTTCCTGACGGTACCTTGTATAAAGGAGACGAGGCCCTAGATACGAAGGATCCCAGGAATATTCTAGGTCTGGGCTATGAGATATTGACCGGCATAACAGGCAACTGGAAAGGTGGAATAGCGCGTTCCGCGCCTGCTGAGCGCGCGGTTATAAATGAATCTTACCTGACTGATAAGAGCGCAAAATACTTCGCGGCAAGAGGCGCGATTCAGTGGCAGGAGGTTAAAGATCCAGCGCTTTCTAACAAGGAGACTATTAAGGCTTATATTAGCGAAAGAACTAAGAGACCATTACTGCTTAGATGGCGCAAGAAGATAGAGCCTGTTGTAGAGGAGAGAAACGGCGCTACATTTATAAGTGGCGTAGATAAGAAGAAGAGACCCATCGTCTTTATGCTAAGGAAAGATAAGGACGGAGTTACTAAGGTTTACAAGAAGATAACCATAGATACCCAGAGGCTCAGGTTTATAAGAGCCCAGATGGGTTGGCAGAAGGTCTCATCCGATAGGCTGCTTGAAGGCGTAAATTTAAGAGCGCTGAAGAAAGATATCAAAAAAAGAGGCATTAAAAGAGGTCTTAAGATAAAGACTAAAGAAGGCGAGAATAGCGGACATCTATATATATCTGATCCAACTCAAGATGGCAATCCATTCCAATATTATCAGGACCAAGAGGGAAGGATATATGAGATAGGCGCATCCAGCATGACTAAAGAGGAGTTAGAAGCGAGAATCAAAGCAGGCGCTATTAAGGCTGATGAGCAAGTAAAAGAGAAGGTAGCGAACCCAGGCCACCATGCATACTTTGTTGATAAGGCTGGCCAGGTCTGGGAGTACGGCAGACAGGATATACTCTTTGTCGCTGATAAGTTCTTCCCAGAGACAGAAGAGCTTCTAGAAGAGGCGGAGGCATGGCTTGAGCCCGGGCAGATAGCGCTCCTGCCAAGCGCGCAAGACTTTGCTAATACTGAATCGCTTCATAAGTATATGGAGAACCGCACATCTGTTATTGATGTTGAGACCGGCGAACTACTCATGGTATATCCAGAAGGGCAGACGCCCATGGCATTTTGGTCTTATAATAAGGTCCCATTAAATTATAGAGCAAGTAACTGGAAAGATGAGCATGGCAAGACAAGGATGGCGGAAGGCACGCCATTATATCCTTTTGCAAAAGATGAGAAGGGCAACCCCTGCCTGGGGCTTGTTGTCTATGACATTGAGAGCATGTTGAGGCGTTTTGAGGATTTCAGCAACAGCCATGTTTTCTTATCTGTAAATAATGGCACAGAGCAATATCTTATAACAGACAAAGATAATGAGGATAAGCGCCCTGATACAAAGAAGACAGTAATCTTAAAGAAGGAGAAGAAGGCGTATTACATAACACCTGAAGGAAAGATGCGTGAGATAGTTCTGCCTAAGGGCGCTGTGGTGACAACGGATGAGAGATATGCCAAAAAAGATGGCAGACTCTTCATGAAGAAGGGCCTCTTCTCAGGCAAGCTCTCTAAGCCATTTGCGATGGTTTTAGGCAGAAGCAATGCGCAAAAGAAGAGGACGATCCCTTACTTAAGGGTGCAGAGCCTAAATAGCTTTACCTCCATTACTGATAAGAAAAAGTTTAATCGTCTTATGGCAAGCCCTGATACTGTGAAGATACCAGAGGGTTATCATATCAGGATAGACTTTGGTCAGGGGCTTGAAGATGTGATAGGTCCTGGCGCTGTAATTACATGGGATAGCAGATACGCCCAGACCATAACCGATGTTGATGGTAAAAAACATACTGTGCCAGCTATATTGGAATTTACACCGCGTGTCAAAGAGATTGAGCAGGAGAGAGAGAAGGCATCAGTTACAGTATTAGGAGGCAAAAAAGGTGAAGAGAGATTTGAAAGCCTTCGTTTTGCTATTGAACTATCTACAGGTTTTCACGCAAGAAAGACAGAGCCTCCTGCAACGGGTGTGACCCTTGCCCCAAAACAGATAGATGTTGGCATTGATGAGATTCTTAAAAAGATACCAGAAGGCAAGATGACCCCTCATATTAGACGCTTTGCGGATAAGTTAAGCGCTGAGAAGGCGCGGCTTGAACTTAAGGTAAAGAAGAAGATAGGGGCTTTGGATGAGAATGTCTTTGCAGCAGAGGCCAGGATGAGACGCGAATCCCTTAAGAATTATCTCGATATGATGCGTCTATATAGAGCAAAGAGCCTTGAATTTAATCAACTCTGGGCAGCCAATGCGAGCGCCTTTTATAAGAGCCTACCAATTGGCGCGGAAAAGATAAAGGCGGATATCTCATTTAAATATTATATGAGATGGTTTGTAGAAAATTACAAGCTCTGGTATAGAGAGACTCTTAGCACGCTAAATAGTCAGATAGCATTACATGAAAGCTGGGGAGCTACTGAACGGGTAGCGGTGCTTAAGGCGCGCCGTGAGAGACTTCAATCTAAAGCATTGAGTGATCTGAGCTGGTTTGACAGCAAGGATGAGAGTATCTCCCTTAAGAAGAGGGTAGATGCCGCGAAGGGATGGTCTAAAGCAGCTAGGGATGAGAGGGTGCTGCAGGCAAGGGAGATATTTGAAGAGACCAGGACAAATTATAAAGGAGCCAAAGAGCATCTAGATAAGCTTAATAAGGACCTTAAGGGTATAGATGAATATATTATTGAATTAGAGGCTTATTTAAAAGATCCTAATATACCAGATGAGTATAAAGACCCATTGATACAATTCCTAAAAGACACTAAGACCGCAAGGGCTGAGTTAGTTGTAAATATCGAAAAACAGCAGGTCGAGGTAGGTGAGCTATACGGAGATCTCAAAGAGGCGCAGATGTGGAATAATACAGCCCCAAAGGCGCAAGGGTGCTTTGTTAATACAGTAGAGGATCTGCTAGATAATATAAAACACTACTCTAATTCTAAGAAAGAGATGGCCCAGATTCTTGAGGCTACAATAGACAAGTCGATGAACCTGGCAAAATTGAAAGAGGAGCTAACAGAATTCAGAGGAAAGGTCTTTGAGAGAGGTAAACAGCTCCTTAAGGAAGAGGATGATGCCTTTGGAGCAAATATATGGCATCTAAGGCAGGATCTGATCGATGCCATAGAGGCATCTGATATGGATGATGCTCAGAAGCAAGGGGCTATTGCTACAGTAAATGAGTTTTCAGGAAGAGTTGCCGCAGCTACTCCAAAGTTATCACGGTTTGTGGCAAATGAGAAGGAGCTTAAGGATGTAGTCGATAACTACACAGGCCATGAGCAGAAGAATAATCTATGGCCCGGACAATTTCTCCTTGGCAATCAGATGGGAGCAGCGGAATATTCTATAAACTTCTTCGATATATTTAAGACAAAGAGTGAAGCTGGAACTATTGTCACGCTTACAGATGCAATGCAGATATTTGGTCAACGCATAGATCTCATAGCCGGAGCTATGCAGGTTTATCAAGGAGGCCCCACTTCTAAAATTCGAGGCGCTGGTATCCGCAGCCATGGAGATAGATTTACAAATAATCTTCTTGCTTTGCGTGTAGACACAGAGCAGCTTTTAGCGCAGGGGATCTGTGAGGATGCGAAGCAATTTAAGAAGGAGAAGAGCACATCTTATTTTCTCGCTGATACAGTCACCTTTAAGCAGGGTAAGTTCCATTTTTATGGTGTTGGATATGCTGTAATACCCCAATCTGGTGTAGAGACCAGCCAGGAAGGCGGCATGGGCCGTATCGTATGGGACTTCACAAAGAGAGTTCATCTTGAGATAGATGCCGCCCAGATTAACAGTTCTAAGAGCGGTGTTGAAAATCTGATCGGTCGTGATGATGAAGGCAACGATGTATTAATTCCAGCCAAGCTAAAAGAATCTGAAAGATTTAAACAGCAGTCTATCGGCGTAAGGTGGGATCTGCGCTTGATAGGTAAGGACGGATCAGAGAGAGATAGTTATGTATATCTAGGTCTAGGCCACGAAGAGGAAGATGGGCGATGGGCTCCCCACGAAGACTATTTTGCGAAGATGAAGGCGAGTCAGAGACTAAGTAGATTCCTCACTGTTAAAGCAGCGGCAGACCTTAATAGTGATCTTATGCGCTACAGTACCGGAGCTGAAGTTGATCTTCCTTATAATATGAAAGCTTTAGTTGCTTATATGTCTGATAACGTATACGATACCGACGCAGTGAAGCTTGGTCTGCGGTCCCCGGTATTTAATACAGGTCTTTATGCTAATCTGGGGTATACCAGCAGAGACGGACGCGATAGCGCCAGCCTTGGCATAAGCTATCTATTGTTTGGTGTGCCAGAGGATCGCTTTGTAAGCCGTAATAAGGATGGAAGCATGCAGGCCCTTGCTTATGATCCTTATGCAATTAATCTCTATCCGCTTATACAGCCCGCAAAGAGAGCTAAGGTTACCCGCGGTCTTACAGAAGAGGAGATCGCCAAAGAGGCGAGAATAGCGCAGGCGTTACGCTATATACGCTCTTACCAGAAACCAAACGGATTTATACCAGATCATCCGGGTGATCTTAGAGAAGCGAATCTAGGTTATACTTACTCGCATGCTATACACGGTATGGCATTTATTAAAGGCGCACGAAGCGCTAGAGAAGCGGGCCATGCAGAGGCAGTAGAGAAATTAGAAGAGTCGGTCAGCAAGATTGCCGACTTCTTTATCAGAAAACATAGACGCTGGTACGATGATTATCCTGAAGCCGGCGCTTTTCCTGGTTTTCTTGATGTCTACCACGCCCACGGGTTTGGAGTGCCTAAGGCAAAGATCATTACAGGCCCGAATGTCTTTATGGCGCTATTCTTAAAGGAGTATATATCTTATCTTGAAAAGTTCCATCCTAGGAAGAAGGATGCGATACAGAAGTCACAGGCAATAGTAAATGACCTGGTAGCAGGAGTAGCTTCATTGCAGGATGGAAGCGCGGTAGCGGCAGGCCCTGATAAGTATGAGAGGCTTGTATATCCAACAGAGCATACTGTAGACGCGTATGCGCTCTTTAAATCCACCTCCAAGGTAGGAGGCGAGAGTCTCAGATCCCTGCCCTGCTTAACGCATTTAGGCGATTCATTCAATCATAATGAGGGTATATTTATTAAAGGAAAGAATAAGTTTAGGATATTTAATCTTACAGTAACAAAGCAACAGGCCCAAGAGTTATGTAAGCGTAATAGACGTTTCTTCATAAGGACCCGTAAAGGTAAGGCATTAAAGACCATATTAGGGAGAGATAATTACGAGAAGATCAAGGCACTGGCTGAATCTAAGAAAGAAGATAAGCCTATTGAGATAACAGTAAGATTTACCTCAGCAAAAGAAGATGAGATACCTGATGAGATAAGGAAAGAGCTTGCGGGAAGAAATATACAGGATGCTAAGACAGGATTAGCGCGGGCGCTAGGATTAACAAAGGATAGCAGCAAAAAGCCTGGCTGGTATTGGGATATGCTGACCTCTCTCTTCGGCAGAGATGGCCTTAACCAACTGCTGGAATTACATAAGACAGGATTTGTTTCGGACAAGGGTTTTGCAACAGATATATCGAGCTGGTTCATCTCAGGTGTTGGCCCCGAGACTATAGACTCAAGCGGAAAGGCCTTTGTCGTAACTTATAGGGCTACTGGTGAGGCCTCAGTTACTGCGCATAGTATTGCGCACAGAGAATTTATGTTAGAGACCAAATATCAGACAGCATTTAAGAACCTGACACCATCTGAGACCATATTCTGGCAGGCTGTAAAAAGAGCGGGTGTACATGATGGACAGGGAAGGCTCATTGGAGTTGATTTCACAGATTATACACAGGATGAGGTTAAGATAAAACGAAACGCGGATAAGATACTTTCACTCCTTAGGTATTTTGAAAGTAAAGAAGGTAAAGATATAAGCAAGTGGTCCAAAGAGAATCTATCGGTCTTATTAAGGGGGAATCTCAAGCTCACGGAAGGTTTTGATATTGATCATGCTATGACGCTTTCTGGTTTGACAGAACTTAAAGATTATCTATTAAGCAATATTGAGCTAGAGACAATAGCGGTTATCTCTCCTGAATGGACAGCAGAACTGCTTATAGAAGACTCAAAAATACTGAGTACCTACTTTAAATCAAAGGGTGAGGATGTAAAGGCTGAATTTTACAAGAGGTTGGCCCAGGTTATAAGAGCGCGGCTCAACAGGAGAGCAGACTATGTGGCAACCGGTAAGAACTTGCCTTATGCCATAGGCCCAGATGGTGAGCGTCGTGGTGGTGTACCTACTACACACGGATGGTCTACGCCCCATTCCCCAGGATCTACGATCTCTTCATCATATCTATATCTTGCTTCATCAGGCTATTCGCCATTAGGAGCGAGATCACTTCAAGATCTTAATGACATTACCGAAGCAGAGCTCGAGAGGGAGGCAAGGCTGGTCGCAGCAGGTTATGATAAGATGATGCTTAGGACCAAGGCCCTGGCAGACAGAGAGAGAGTTGTTGTATTTGAGTTTGGCAAGAAGAACCCAAGATATATGAGCAGGGATACGAACCATCCTGATCTTGCGAAGAGATGGACCTTCAAAAAACAGGAGGACTTTGAGAAGAGACTGATCGTTCTTCCTCAACGCCCGTCAAAGGAGTACCTGGCAGACCTTGGCGAGAAGTACGGAGTTACTATTGTTGCTGATGAAGGTGACGTGACCCGCTTGCATCTTACTAAAGACAAAGAGACGATCATTATAGAGGAGAATATGACCCTGCTATTGTCCGAGGATGGAAGAGAGATCATAGGGGCGGTAAGATCCTCTGAAAGGATCGTAATCTACTCATCAAAGACGATGAAGGCAACAAGGGAGATGATGGAGCGCGAAGACAGCTACGGTATCGTATACTTCCCATTTATGCCAGATACCTCAGACCCTATAAAGCCTATGGTCTTTACCCGTGACCTGAAGAATTCAGCAATGACCTTATTAACAATAGGCGCCTGGCGCAATACCAAGTTTAAGGACGCTAATCTTGAGATCGTTGGGCTAGAGGAGAGAGAAGGCAGGTTAGTATACGTAGATTCAGATGGAATAGTTGATGAGAATATCGACCCGAAGATGCTCGTTCTCGTATATAGCATAGATGAGGC
>JBHPDT010000048.1:0-14488 GCA_042577545.1 Candidatus Omnitrophota bacterium
ATCGTGTAATATAACGTCAGTAAATTGTCTGCTCATTGAAGCTACGCCGCCACATTGGCAAATGGCACATGGCAAATAGCAAATAGCAGATTGCAGATTGCAGATTGCCTAAATTCAATGTTTTGCTATTAAATAGATACAACCACGCGCTATAATATACCAAACTAGGAGAAGATTTGCAAGAAAAATGAGTTCTCTGGCGAGATATGAATATGAATATATTGCGCTATTCCAGAGTTATCTCCCATCAACAACTTCGGGGATATCCATCATACTAGAATGCTTGGTCAGCTTAAGGGATATATCATCAACGATAGAATAGATGCATGGAATTACAACAAGCGTAAGTATTGTAGCAAAGCTAATACCCCAGCATATAGCTAAAGCCATGGGAACTAAAAATGGATCTTTTCCTCCTATGCCATAAGCTACTGTGGATAATCCTCCGGCAGTTGTCACTGTTGTAAGTATAACAGGCCTAATTCTCATCTGACCTGCCTTAATAATAGACTCGGCCATGCCCATCCCCTCTCTGCGCAGCTTGTTGATAAAATCAACCAATACGATCGAATCATTCACAACTATACCGTTTAGTCCAACAATCCCTAAAATTGACATGAACGAGAACGGAACTCCATGGACTATAAACGCTATAACTACTCCGATAAGACCAAATGGTATTGCCAACATAACTATTACAGGTTGAATTAGTGACCTAAAGAACGAAGCAAGTATCAGGTAGATTATAAGCGCAGCGCAGAGATAAGCCTTTAAGAGGCTGACAAGAGAATCTGCTGACTCCTTCCGTTCCCCCTCGTAGTCTACAGAGTAACCAAGATACCTATCAGAGATATCTTTAAAATTTGCCTGAAGCACTTTATTAACCTTAAGGGATGTTGTCTTCTCTGTATCCACATTGCAGGAGACTGTTACTACCCTTTTTCCATCAAAGTGGTGTATTGTAGTAGAACCCGGAACCATATCTACCGCAGCTACCTTTTTCAGCGGTATCAGGTTGCCTGATCGATTTTTTACCAAAATATCATCAAAAACGCTTATCTCTTTACGGGAATCCTCAGGAAACATAACTGTTACATCAGTCTCCTCTTCAGCCTTAACTGGCTTGATCTGCGTTGCGATACCGCCTTCAAAAACAGCCCTGACAGTCTTTGCTATTTGCGCGACAGATAATCCTGCAAGCGCCGCCTTCTCATTATCTACCTTAACACGTATCTCCTCTTTGCCAGGCTTATGATCCCAGACAACATCTGTCGTACCATCAACGCTCTTTAAAAAGTCCATAATTTCAGCAGCGATCTTATCTAAGACGTCAAAATTCTCACCCCGTATCTTAGCCTCGACAGCTTTTCCAACTGGAGGACCTGCCTGAGGCATATCAAATCTCAGTTCATCAAATCCCGTAATATCTTTGCATTTTTCACGCACCTCTTCCAATATCTCTTCGACACTTCTGGCCCTGTCTTGCTCAGGTTTAAGATAAATAGTTACTTGAACAAGATGACTGCCTCTGCCAGCAAATGGATCATGCCTGTCTTCAGCCATGCTTCCAACAGATGTCACGTATGCGTCCATATCATCTGTTGATATCTGAGAAACAATATCTTCAACAGGTGCTATGAGCTCATTTGTAGTAGTTAGAGGAGTGCCGATCGGCGCTTCACCGCGAACAAAAAAGAAATTTATTCCCGCATTAGGAAAGAGTATAAAACTAAGTGGGCCTTTACCTGCAAAAGCCATCCCAATAAGAGAGACGCATAAGCCGGTGATTAAGATCATAAACGATACGACCCTAAACTTCCTGTGTATAGCAATCGTCACAACCTTGGTATAAAATCCGACAAGGCGCTTAAACCATGGCATATCCTTTCTTAACCCAATAGGCTTGCCATCTGGGCCTAACTTGACCTTAACAAAATCAGCAATATGGCTTGGAAGTATGATCAGGGCCTCTCCAAGGGATGCCAATAGCGCAATAATTAAAACTGTAGGGATATCGCGAATAAACTTTCCCAATATACCTGTCATAAACATCAGAGGTGAAAACGCCGCGATAGTTGTAAAGACAGCTGATACAACCGCGCCCATCACCTCCTCACTTCCCTTAATAGCAGCTTCCCGCGGGGGCATACCCTCTTCTATATGTCGATACGAGTTTTCCGCTACTATGATCCCATCATCTACGATCATCCCAAGAACGATTATAAGCCCAAACATCGATATAAGATTTATTGTTGTACCTATGGCGCCCATTACAATAAATGTCGTTAAAAAAGCAATGGGTATTCCTAAAACTGTTACAAGAGCGACCCTTTTCTGTAAAAATAAAAACATTACAAAAATTACTATGATTAACCCAGCCCAAGCGTTATTTCCCAAGACTCTTAATCTTCGCTTTGCAAAATATGAGTAATCATTGACATACGATATCTCAAGCCCTTCAGTTATGTTTTCGAGGAATTTATTACAAACTTTCTTGATATCTTTTACCATAGATATCGCATCCCCTGATTCTTTCTTCATTACGATCAGGTTTACGGATCTGCTGCCTAGAGTCTTATAAATTATATCTTCTTTCTTAAACGAATCTTTAACACTGGCTACATCTTTTATCTTTAACCAGTTACCGGCATCATTTGCTCTGATCACTATATCTTCAACCTCTTGGGCGCTGTTGAACTCCCCTGTAGTCCGTACACTATATTCAGTACTTTTAGTATTGAATTCGCCCGCAGGAACACTAATATTCCTGGCAGCTAAGGCATCTGAGATCTCATCAAAGGAGACATAATAGTCCTTCATCTTCTTAGGATCAACCTGAACCTGCATCTCCCTATCCCTATAACCCGAATCATTGATCTTCGCCACTCCCTTGATATCTTCCAGTAAGTCTGAGAGCGCGTCAGAATAGTATTGCAGACGTTTCTCAGGCATCTCACCAGACAAGGAGACTTCTATAATAGGAAACTGCTTACTCTCTAACTCAAGCACCTGTGGGTCGTCACTTATATCATCCGGCAGACCCTTGACTCTGTCTACAGCGCTCTTTATATCATTAATAACTTTCTTCTTATCCCTGACATCGGGATCTAATTCTACAACTAAATACGAAATGCCGGCAGAAGAAGATGATCTTATCTCTTCAATGCCATCTACCTCCCTGATCTCTTTTTCAATAGGTGTACTTACGAGCTTCTCTATGTCGGTTGGGGTTGCCCCTGGATAAGGTGTTGAGATAGTAACTATATCAAAATCAACATTTGGGTATATCTCTCTGTTTACGCCAAAGATAGTCACAAGACCCATTATAATAATGATTAATGAGACCAGATTTACAAAAAGTGACTGTTGTACACTAAATCTCGGAAGACTCATTCTTTTATTCCCCTTGAAGTAACTTATTTATACTAACCTTAAGATCTATTAGAGCTTCTTCATACGCATAGAGAGACGCTAGATATGCAAGATTGGCCCGCAGATCATCTTCTTGATAGCGAATAAGCGTATCAGTGTTGGAACGCCCTTTTTCAAAACGATCCTTTTCACCCATATACTTCTTGTGCTCTAGCTCACTGGCTTCCTTTTGCAGGTGCAGTGACTCAAACATATTCTTCACATGCATATACGCATCGTGAGTTTGAACTAGAATTTGGCACTCTATCTTCTTTAACTCTATTAAGGCCTTGGCCTTCTGAAGCTTTGCCTTGGAATACTCCGCTCGAGACTCACTGGCCTCAAGTGAAAAGCTGAATACCACACCCACTGTATACTCAGGAAAATCATCGCTTGTAATCTCCGTGACCGAATCTGAAAACTCCTGGTTCAGTCCGTTCTTCTTGAGAGTACCTGTAATATCAATCTCAGGCCATAAAGAGTTTTTCTTCATTGAAAGCGAGAGACCTTTCGATATTATATTGTTCTTTGCAACCTTATAGTCTCTTCTATTATTAAGCGCTGTACACATAACTTCGTCAAAACGGGTTTCAAGCTTAACAGGATTAAAATCATCCTTGGGCTCAACTACCACGTTTCTTGCTAGAGCAAGTTTTAGCCTGATTCTATTCAGCGCCATATTGAGCTTGTTATTCGCTAGAACAACATCCCTTTGCCTCTTCCTCAAGTTTGCCTCAACAGCAAAGAGCTCAGGTTCCTCAACCATACCTCTGTCAAAATTTCTTTTATAGGCCGAGTAGAGATCCTTGGCGCTTTGTAAGATCTTCTCGGTGAGGGCTGTGTCTTCAAATGCAAGGATCAGATTCCAATATGCCTTCTGAGTCTGCGCTAACTCCAATTCTATCTTATCTAAGGATGTGTAACCGGAGTTTTCAACAGCAAGCCCAGTTATCTTCACTGTATTTCTATCTATAATGCCTAAGAAATTTTGACCTATAGATTGGGTTACGGATATATGAGCCTCTGACTCATGATAAGGATTTAGGGTGTTGAAGACAGAATCTGAGGATTGTTTTATGTGGGATCCACCTAAAGACAATACTGTTCCTGTAGGCAGGGTCTTGCTCAAATCAGCTGATTCAGAGATCGCCACTTGCCGTTCACCAAGGATCACAGACGCACGCTTGAGTCTATCTTCATTATACTCGTAAGTACCATCCAGGGTTGTATCATATACTGATTGAGCGTCGAGCAGATCCTCTTCACTGATCTTCTGATCTAGCTTATACACTTGAATATCGAAGTTATGCTCTAAGGCCAAAGAATTAACCTCTTCAATGTTAAGGTGCAATTCTTCCTGCTCCTGTCCCGAAACAGTATGGGGAGCTACAAGGTTAGTTAATACAATTATAAAAATAAGCGCCATGCTTCTACTTTGCATTTTTCTCTCTCTGGTCTCTGATAAAAGCATCAACCTTAAGCCATATCTTTCTAAAGATCTCTACTTCCTTTGGTGTAAGTGGGGTTAAAAGCATAACCCAATAACTACGGGCCATATTCTTTACCTCTGCGATATGCGCAATGCCCTTCTTGCTAAGCTCTACGTATACCTTCCTACGATCCTCAGGAGATGCCACCCGCGCAACCAAGCCAAGTTTTACAAGCCGATTTATTATACCTGTAACGGTTGGCATAGTAACTCCAAGACTCTTTGATATCTCCCCCATAGTACATCTTTCGCGGGTACATATTAGCATGAGCGCGACATGCTGACTAGCTGTTATATTGTATTTTGAAAAAGAACCAAGCTTAAGATTCCCCTTTAGATTCGGCAGAATATCAGCGATGGTTGAGGCTGTGCGTTCAACTGATCTATTCATTTATTTAACCCTCCCTAATATTTTGTTCTACCTAAATATTAGCATATCCTAAGTAATTTGTCAAGGGGTAAGATAAAAAAAGTTACATAAAGTTACATGATGTTACCTTATGTTGCAGCAACCTCATGTAACCTCAGATAACCTCAATTAACATCATGTAACCTAGGCCAAGGCGGCCATGATCCAGCCGCCGCCGATAACTGACCCTCTTTGATAGAATACTACGGCCTGGCCTGGGGTAGGTGATGAAACAGGTATCTTGAAGTCTACTTGACAACGCCTAGATGATAATCTCTTTATCGTTGCCTTAGTCTTTGAATCCTTATACCTTATCTTAACATCAGCGATAATTTGAGATTTATTGCTACTATCCTTTATCCATGTTACCTTCTCCGCAGTGAGAGAACTCTTTAAGGTCTCCTTGTGCTCGCCAACTATGATATCTCCATTAGAATGGTTTATAGATGTAACATATATGGGCTTACCGTAAGGAATTCTTAAGCCTTTTCTCTGGCCAATAGTAAAGAAACATGTCCCAGCATGTTCGCCTAATACTTTTCCACTCTTATCCTTAATCAGACCGGGCTTAATAGCTGGCTTTAGGTTTTCTTTGAGGAATCGGCCAAGATCGTCATCTACAACAAAACATATCTCTTGAGATTCTCTCTTTTGTGAAACTTTAAGCCCAAGTTTCTCAGCAATAGAACGTATATTGGGCTTTGTATAATCACCTACGGGCAAGAGAAGCTTGGAGAGTATATTTTGATTAAGGCCAAAGAGCACGTAAGACTGGTCTTTATTCTTATCCTTTCCTTCTCTTATAAAGAACTGTTTTGAAGCCTTGCTGTAAACAGATCTGGCATGATGACCTGTTGCAATAAAAGCAGATTTAGTCTCTCTCGCCTTCTTTAAAAGTAATGGAAACTTTATCCTCTCATTGCAAATTATGCAAGGATTGGGGGTTTTACCTTCTACGTAGCTACTTAGAAAATCATCGATGACGAGCTTCTTAAATTCCTTCTGACAATCAATGACATAATGAGGAATGTTTAGCTTAGCGCATGTTGTGCGGGCATCAGTAATAGCATCTACTGAACAGCAGTTCTTCGAATCATGTGTACCGCATAGACTCTTAGGCCATACCTTGAAGGTAACACCTAATACATCATATCCTTTTTCTTTAAGCAGATGTGCGGCAACGCAGGAATCTACGCCACCGCTCATACCTAGTATAACTTTCCTATTCATAGCGGCATTAGAATATCATAGAGGTAATTTAAAGGCAAGGACTTTGAGGGGTCTAATACTTAACAACTTTGTGTCTTTAAAAAATGCGAATTTCTATTTCTTCTCATACATATTTCTGTCATCCCCGCGCAAGCGGGGATCTATAACTAGACTAAACCAAATAGATTATTGTGCTTAAGAATAGATTCCCACTTTCGTGGGAATGACAATTTGGTAAACGTCTCGGGGTTTGTTAGGCGGCGGAGGAGATTGCGCGCTCAAGGGATGGATGAGCAGCTGGTTCGTTTCGCCAGGGGCGGGGATCTGGTACAAATCGCCTGACACTATGTCTGTCCCTAATCTGTTGAATCTGTCGCGCTGGAGTATGCCTAGACATAGTAAATTGCAAACCTGATGGGTTTGGAATTCTTGTTAAGATCAATAATAGGTGGTTTGTTAATGCAACAACTTCTTTCATCTTGGGGAGTGGCTTGCCTTTTCCACCCCTTCCTAATATTCTCAACGCTTCCACATTTGCCTGGCGTAAGAGCTGCAAAGCATCATTCCGGATATATAAAAGTTCAAATGGATCGTGGGTATCATAGACAACCATAGCCCTGTTTCGAAATGTAGTATATATTCCACCATCTTCTTTAAAAGCCATATCTCTATGCTTGATCGCACTAAGAAATGATCTTAAGGCATTAGATTCACCAGGTCTTTGAAAATGGCTGACCAATAATTCTCTGAGCAACGTAACATCATCATTTGTCAATATTACGCTCCTATTGTTATCTAGGGAGATCTTCATGCATGGAAGGCTATCCACAGCTATTGGAAAACACGCGTCTCTATTTGGCAGACTATCTAAGAGTTCGTTATCTATTGCAAGGAATCCTGCAACTACTATTATATCGCCTGGGCTAAGTTGCTTTGATACCTGAGTAGTAGATCCATCATCATCAAATACATCAATATTAACACGCTCGCCTTTGGCAAGCGCTGGCAACTTATCTCTATTATGGGCTGAATCAAGATCAACATAGACTGTATCTCTCCCATAATCACTTTCTAATATATGCTGAATAGAGTGCGCAAGCGATATCTTATAACCGGTTGGCCCGCCTATAAGACAGACCTTGATCTTGCTATCCTCAACCCCATTATCTAAAAAATGCACATTCATTTGCTCTATAATATCTCTGATCTTAGAGTATCGGTGAACTTCATCAGCATCAATTGCTGATTGAAGTGCATCAGAACCTTTGGCGCACAATAGCTTTAGCTCTTCATCTGTTTCAGGATATGTGTGAAGCCCATTTATTCTGGTAGCATATGGCTTGATAGTTTCAATTGCAGGATTATCGCCAGCTAACCACATTCTTGCGTATATCGCATCTATTACCCTCTTTGTGGCAATAGCATAATGTGCGTCCCTATTACCTAGATTATATCGCGCATTAGCTTGAACAAGATCGAACATATCTCGCATAGCGCGATTTATCCGCTCCTCAAGTCGCGCGCGTGTTAGTTCAGGAGGCCAACGTTTTCCAGTAAGATTCTGCTTTGCCTCATACATAGAGACGACTACGCCACCTGAATTAGCAAGTATATCAGGTATAACAATCGTGCCCTTCTTTGCAAATTTCTCATCAGCCTTTCTTGTAGTAGTAGCGTTTCCAAGTTCAAGGATCATGGGAGCAGCGACTTTATCCGCGTTGGTTGCGTTTAAGGTACACTGCATCGCTGCCTCAACCAAGACATCTGCCTTAACCTCTTCTATATTTACTCCCGCTTCAAGTGTACCAACATTATCCTGTGGGTACTCCCGTAAATCAATATCTTCTTTTAAGATTAACTCTCTTAAATCCTCTTTTTCCTGCTCATCCATTCCAGGGTTTTGTTGCATAGCTTCTCGCAACGCCTGATCATAAATCTTCTTTCGTTCTTTAGCAATAAAAGCATTTAATTCCTTAATATTGATACCAGGCCCATTGCTAGGTCCTGTATATCTTATTGCGCTTATCTTGTTTGAGATTGCAAAAAATCTTCCTCCATTCTCATAGCAGATCCTAGCGTATTCCGCACCAACATTTCCATAGCCTCTTAATGCATGACGTAACCCCTTAACACCTTCGTGCTCATCAAAGATAGCAAAACACGGCTGATTAGCATAATGCTCAACAGCAGCGACTTCAGCATAATATCCTCCTAATCCGGTCGCCTCTTCTCGCACCTCATCGCCACCTCTGTCAAGCGGTTTATCAGTAAATGCTGCTAACTCTTGTATCACATAACCTAACTCTTCTAACTCTGCGCACTTCTTAAGAATAGGGGTCTTGGTATCAGGAATAAGCGCCCCATCTCCATCTCTCTTTGGGCGTATTCTTGCATCATCATATTTATAAAAATCAAGCGCCTGCCGCACATCAGGGTCTTGCAAAAGCTCATCTGTCGCATCTTTATTACTAAGGCTGCCTCTATTTACTAATAGCCATGCAAGGTAGACCTCTTCAAAATAAGCCATATCTGTTTTGCCAGTTCCCGCATCTGGGGCAGGGATATCTATCTGCTCACCTACGGCAGTACCATTATACTTCTCCATTAACTTCCACATCTTCTCCTTTACATCTCGTGCATATTCATTAGTAGTAAGATTCGCATCAGGATAGACCTCAAGCTCACCCTTTGCTCCGCCAAGTGGGATTCCTATTCCGGCGCATTTGTATACCATGCCATTACCTAAACCTTTGGTGTTTTCTATATCACGAGATGTAATCTTATGCTCTACTCTTCGAATCCCTCCTTTTGCCGGTCCTCTGGCAGTAGAATTTCTCGAACGAATTATAGAAGATCTATAAGGTGTTATGCCATCATCCCTTATTATCTCAGATACTGCATCTAGATATTCTTCTGGCGTCTCCATAATCATGGCAATGCTAGGGTCGATACCTAGAATTATTCTCATGCGCTCAAAATACTCCTGCCCTATTGCTAAGACAGTCTTTCTGGTATCGCTGACATCTTGGATAGGTGCGTATTTAAGGTCACCATGCTCTTTGTGCACACTTGCATCTAATAGCCAACCATCTGCTATACCGAATCCTCCGATTAGCTCCGGCTTTTCATCAACTGCGGCTCCAAACCCTTTGATTAACGCCTTAAGATAGGGTGTTGTAGCTTTATTGAGATTCGTAGACGCAAATCCCCTTGCTGCTGAGGGCATATTTGGGACATGGTATCGGATATTGCCATACTTATCTCGGATAAATGGCTCTGCGTGGGTTGTGTTAGGTACGTCTTCAAGAACATTGTTATCTGCATCAACAAACTCTATGCACCCACCTTGATCTATTGAAACATCGACTATTATCTTTGGGCCGCTTTCACTTATCTGCTCAAGGTCTGCTTTCTTAAGGATCTTAGGGGCCTTAGAACCCTTAACATAGACACCCCCTATTATCGCACCTGATTTTTTGCAGGCTTCTAAAACAGCTTCTTTATTACGAGCATCAACTACACGTAGCTTATCTCCATATGAAGAAAATAGCTCCTGGAGCTCCTGCCTTTTTAAAGGATCTGTATCTGTGATATATGTGGTCAGCCCCATCTGCAACGAGACTAAGGCAGCATTTCTACCAACAGTTCCCCCTCCCAAAATAGTAACTGATTCACTTCCTAAAAGACCTCTGAAATATTCTTGAACACCTTCGTGTTGAATGTGCAATTGCATCCAATGTTCAAGGCTATCAGCTGATGAGACAGGCTCAATCGTGCATTGGTTGCCGGCTCCATCATCAGGTTTTATCCTTAATATATTGGTTGCAGCAATATATCCTGCCTCCCAACCAGCAATCTCACTCATAGGTTTTAGCATTGGAAAATCATCTTCGTGTGCAACTGTCTCATATGCTATACAGATAGCGCCTCTTTTAATCATCTCTTGGGTAAGTTCTTTATTAGATGCAAAGTGAAAATAGGTAAAGATAACCTGATCTCTTTGAATATAGTCATACTCACTTTTTTGAGGTTCTTTTACCTTCTTTATTATGTGAGATCTGCGCCAGACATCCTGAGCTGATTCGCATATTTCAACACGCCTCAAGCTAATATTCTGTTCGGTAAAGTCTTCATCCTTATAGCGGCTTTCTATACCAGCGTCCTTTTCTATAAGAAACCTTACCTTAAGCCCTCGCTTAGAAGCCTCTAAAAGTGTATCTTTTATCGCCTGCGGAGTAATGCCAACCCTGTTTTCACCTGACTTTACCTCCTTGGGTACACCAATAATAATCTCATCGCCCTCTTGCCATGTCTGTAAAGCAGAGAGATATGCTTTAATATCCTCAAAATCTTTTTCTGATATTTTCTCATCTTCAGCTGGTACAAGGGGTTCTTCTTGTTCAGAGAGATGTAAAGAGATGGGCCTGAGCGAGGAGCGCTTCAAAATAATAAGATCTTTAGAATGAATTGGAAACATAGAAGATATGATAAATGCAATAGATACAAGTGTAGTGCAGATTTTGGTATAAGGAGTTTTCATAATAATCCGCTATTTTATAGACTATTTAAAAAGGTTTGCAATATTATATATTAAAAAATGACCTGTGTCAACAAAAAGACCTAAAAAAACTTGGGACCGTTGCTTGAGCACAGGTACTTACGCTTGAGCAACGGTCCCAAATATTGGATCTGACTACTGGTTTCTGGTTACTTGTTTGGTTTCTTACTTTATGAGAGTGTTGGCCATGATGAATGACGCGAATACTACTGAAACCATGGACATAAGTTTAATTAATATATTAAGTGAAGGCCCAGAGGTATCCTTGAATGGATCGCCTACTGTGTCTCCGACAACGCCTGCCTTGTGCGCAAATGAACCTTTTCCTCCGTGCGCGCCTTCTTCTATATACTTCTTCGCATTATCCCATGCGCCGCCAGCATTAGCCATCATTACAGCTAGCACAAAGCCTGATATAAGCGCACCTACCAGCAATCCAACGCCTCCCTCAAGTCCCAGCAGAAGACCAACTATAATGGGAGCAGTTAAAGCTAATATAGATGGTAATATCATCTCCTTCTGCGCTGATGTGGTAGCAATGTCCACACATCTGGCGTAATCAGCCTTTGCGGTTCCCTCCATTAGCCCTTTTATCTCTTTGAACTGCCTTCTTACCTCAACTACAATATTTCCAGCTGCCTTACCGACCGCCTTAAGCGTCATTGAGCAGAATAAAAATGGGAGCATACCTCCTAAGAACATCGCTACGAGTAAGCGTGGATTTAAGAGTGAAAGATCCAACTCCTGCCCAAGTAGATTTATCTGATCCTTGTACGCAACTATTAAAGCAAGCGCTGTTAAGGCTGCTGAGCCTATAGCAAACCCTTTGCCTGTAGCAGCTGTTGTATTTCCCAGAGAATCGAGCGCATCTGTTCTCTTCCTAACTTCAGGGCCAAGACCAGCCATTTCAGCATTGCCGCCAGCATTATCAGCAACAGGTCCGTATGCATCAGTGGCTAGGGTTATCCCAAGCGTAGATAACATACCTACTGCTGAGATACCTATTCCATAAAGGCCAGCATGAAAATTTGAGGCCCCGCCTGAAAGATAAAAAGCGCCTAGTACCGCAGTGCCAACAGCTAAAACTGGAATAGCTGTTGAAAACATTCCAACAGAGAGTCCACTTATAATTACAGTTGCCGGGCCTGTAAGAGAAGACTCTGCCACGCTCTTTGTTGGTTTATACTTTGTAGATGTATAGTACTCGGTTGAGAGGCCGATAACAATACCACAGAAAAGACCTGTAAGAATCGAATAATATACCCCTATATGCCCTGGGCCCAAGGCATACCTTATCAAAAAGAATGAGATCACAGCAACAATACCAGCTGCGACAAATATCCCTCTTCTTAAGGCAGCTAAAAGTGTACCCTGCGTAGCATCCTCTCTACTTTTAACAAAGAATGTTCCAATTATAGAGGCGATAATTCCAACACCAGCCATGATCATAGGCACTGTCACACCACTCATGCCTAAGCCTGCTGCGGCTCCCAGGGCAGCTGTAGCAACCATAGATCCAACATATGATTCATACAGATCAGCTCCCATGCCAGCAACATCACCTACATTATCACCTACATTATCGGCGATAACAGCTGGGTTGCGTGGATCATCTTCAGGAATGCCGCTCTCTACCTTTCCTACCAGATCCGCGCCAACATCCGCTGCCTTTGTAAATATACCTCCGCCAAGTCTTGCGAAGAGCGCTTGCGAAGAAGCACCAAGCCCAAATGTAAGCATAGTGCTGGTAATTGCCAATATCTTATCAAACCCCTCGGGAAGAGCGTGGGTAGAATACCACCAATCTAATACTATAAACCATACGCTTAAGTCAAGCAATCCCAAGCCCACAACCGTAAGCCCCATAACAGTACCTGAAGCGAATGCTATCTGTAGGCCTCCATTAAGACTTTTTCTGCAAGCATTAGCTGTCCTTGCTGAGGAGTTGGTCGCGACCTTCATGCCGATATACCCAGAGAGGCCGGAGAAGAATCCACCTGACAAAAAGGCAAACGGCACAAACATTACCAGATACCCCTTAAATGCCAGATAAAGCAGTAAGAAAAATACGACAACAAAGAAGATGCCGACCATAGAATATTGTCTCTTAATATAAGCTTGAGCGCCTTCTCTTACAGCCTGCGCTATCTCACGCATCTTATCTGTGCCTTCATCATGCTTCATAATTTTAAAGGTCAAAAACCCTGAAAATACCAAAGCTATAATTGCGCTCAACGGCGCTAGAAAAAAAAGATTGATCATGCAGCTGGTAACCTCCTATTTAATTGGTTCATATAAAATTTGGTAAATTATATTATAACTGATATGAAGATGCAAGCCTTATTTATTCTTCTATGGTAATATATATATCATCATATATAAGTCGGAGTTTCTCAGCCAGTTCCCTGCCGCCCACTGATACCGCAGTAGCAATGCCATCCGCTAGTATGCAAGTTGGCGCTACAACGCTGACAGAAGTAAATACAGACTCAACAGGATAGCCTGTCTTTGGGTTAATCAGATGGGAGTAGTTCTTTCCATCTAGATTAAACCTCTGCTCATATCCTCCGGAAGTAGCAACAGCTTTATCAGAAAGATTCAATACCTTAAGAATCTTATTATCTTCTTTTGGACTGATAACTCCAATGCGCCATGGTTGAAAAAAATTTCTCCTGCCTATGCAGTAAATATCCCCCCCTGCATTCACTATAGCTGATTTAACACCTCTCTTCTTAAGCGCCTCTGCGCCCTTATCAACCGCGTATCCCTTAGCAACAGCTGATAGATCCAGAGAAAGCCCTTCTTTAATAAAACGCACTCGCTTCTCATCTTTATACAAAACGATCTTTTCACTCCCTACAAGAGATAGGGCGCTAATAACTTCGCTTTTTACTACAGGCAACCTCTCTTCTTTATACCTGTTCCAAAGTTTAACAAGAGGCGCCACTGTAATATCAAAAAGACCACCGGTCCTTCTGTGCAGGTCTATAGAATCCTTTATCAGCAGATACAAATCATCACTTATATCAACCGGTTGACTGAAAGCACGGGCATTTACTTTACTTAGTTCGCTCTCCTCATTATACATATTGGCCTGAATATCTACGCTTCTCATCGCAGAAAATGCTGAATCCTGCGCTCTCTTAAAATCAAACCAGAAGGGTCCACGTATTGTAATCTTCACAAAGGTGCCCATCATAAGCTCTGTCTTCTCTTGCGTTTTAATCGCCAGGCTTGCGAGAATAGTAAGAATTAATACCGAGGATATTATGAATATTGTGAATTTTCGCATTCTATAGGGATAAGGTCTTGTTTAGGGATTGGCGGCGATACTTAAATGATGTTAGGAAAGAAAAAATTAAATCTTTGAAAAAATCCTATCTATGTCGACATGATCCCTTACCAATCGCGA
>JBHPDT010000049.1:0-14482 GCA_042577545.1 Candidatus Omnitrophota bacterium
AACTTTAGAGTCTACTGTCAAAGGACACACTTTAGTATACATCATGTACGCGGGATAGTTTTTTTCTTGATCCTGAGGCCAAAGGCCGAAGGATCTTATACTATTATTTGATTTGCGCGAGACAATTTTTGCTTGATTCTGAGGAGTCGCCTGACATGCTTTGCTGCGGCGACGAAGAATCTAGTTTACATGGGTTAATTTTTTCTTGATCCTGAGGCCGAAGGCCGAAGGATCTAACACTAACATTAGTTTGCGTGGCTAGTTTTTTCTTGATCCTGAGCCTCCGAAGGAGGCGAAGGATCTCAGTCAACACACCATAAAACGAATCTTTCTTGATCCTGAGGCCGCAAGCCTCCGGCCCGTTCGGGTCGTAGGCCCGGAGGGGCTGAAGAATCAGGGCTATTTTAACTAAAAAACACTGTTTTGGCGTATATGGGGACTCAAAAACTAATTTTGCCTGTTCCTTAATCCATAAACAGCGGGGAGAGAAGAGATCTCTTTTTTTTCGCCTTTAATACAGCGGCCGCCTGCTCGCACCACAACCAGGCTTAATACAGCGGCCGCGCTAATTTGCGCTTATTTGTTTTAAAAAAATTATTTTGCTTGAAATAAATATTTTTTTTGTTATAATATCCCTCAACCTCAAAACCGCAACGTCGCAAGATATAAGCGGAGCTGCGGGCCTTGTGTTTAATTTTTTTCAACCTAATTTTTTTATATAGCTTTATGCTAAATACCAGGGATTCTATAGACATGACACCACTAGCAGGCGCGTGGACTCAATTGTTGGCCAACATAAAAACGCAGGTCAGCCCACAAAGTTTTGAAACGTGGTTTGCCCCCACTAAACAGGTTGGGGACTCAGACTCATCAATCACCATTGAGGTGCCTAATAAGTTTTTTAAGGATTGGCTTCTTGAGCACTATAAAGAGCATATTTTACGAGCAACACAAGAACTCAATAAAGGGGCGTTCACTGTTCAGTTTCAGGTTAACACAGCGCCGGAGCCGGAGGAGAAGAGCGGCGAAATAGAGCCTCAACAACAAAAAAAGGGCCTTGGTTTTTTTGAGCGCGGGTTAGGTATGTTCGCCCAGCCGCAAGAATTTGCTTTCAATAAGCGTTATTCGTTTGATAGTTTTGTTGTCGGCTCATCAAACCGCTTCGCGCATGCTGCCTCGCTTGCTGTTGCGGAAAAACCCGCAAAAGCTTACAACCCGCTTTTTATATATGGTGGAGTAGGACTTGGAAAGACACACCTGATGCAGGCTATTGGGCAATATATTGTAAAGAAACACCCCAGAACAAAAGTAATGTACATCTCTAGCGAGCGCTTTACAAACCAACTTATAAACGCGATACAAAACAGATCTACTCAAAAGTTTAGGGAAAAATACAGGCACCAGGATGTCTTGTTAATCGACGATGTTCAGTTTATTTCAGGAAAAGAGTCAACGCAAGAAGAGTTTTTCCACACCTTTAATGTCTTGTATGACTCCCACAAGCAGATAGTTGTATCGAGCGACAAGCCCCCAAAAGAGATAACAGCCCTAGAAAAAAGACTCGTATCGCGATTTGAGTGGGGCCTTGTAACAGACATACAACCGCCTGACCTTGAAACACGAATAGCTATTCTAAGACAAAAAAGGGAGCCTGGGTCTGCCGAAATACCCGACGATGTTTTGTTTTTTATAGCGAATAATATAAAATCTAATATAAGAGAGTTGGAGGGCGCTCTTATTCGTGTTGTTGCCTACTCGTCTTTGGTGGGCCAGAAAATTGACCTTTCAATCGCCAAAGAGGTTTTAAAAGAGGTTGATGAAGAAAAAAACTCGGAAATAAATATAGAGTTGATTCAGCGGGTTGTCGCTGACCACTTTGGTGTTACCACATCAGACTTGCGCGCAAAAAGAAGAACTCGAAAGATAGCGTACCCAAGACAGGTTGCCATGTATCTCTCCAGAGAAATGACATCTTTGTCTTTGGTTGAAATTGGCGGTTTATTTGGGGGTAAAGACCACACAACGGTTATTCACGCGCACGGAAAGGTGGAAGAAGATGTTAAGAATAACCCACAAACCGCTCGACTCATAGAAAACGTTATATCTAAAATAAAAACAAGGGGTTAGGTCGATACCCACATATTAACATTAATTATTACTACTACGATGTTAACTTAACTTCATAATACATAATAGGGGTTGGTGAAATGAGGATAACTATAGAGAAACAGGTTTTGTTAGAGTCTTTGGGTTCGATAGTAGGCGTGGTTAACCCTAAGAATACACTTCCAATACTATCAAACATCCTGCTTGAAGCTGTGAAAGACAATTTTAAATTAACGGCAACCAACCTTGATATTGGTATGATCTCAAGCTTAGTAACCACCGTAACTGAAGAAGGCGCTATTACGGTGCCCGCAAAGCGGTTTATTGATATTATTAAAGAGTCGCCTGACGGCCCCATTGAAATTTATACCAAGAGAAATAATATGGTTATAATTGAGGGTGGCGGCGTTGTGTTTAAGATTTTAGGTATACCAAAAGATGAATTTCCGAAACTACCACTACTAACAAGTGATGACAAGATCAGGGAGACTGTGCAGAGAAAGATCTCTAGGGGTAGGCTTAATCTTTTTTTGAGTTTTGATAAAAAAGGAACCAACAAAGATGAGGTGCAGGTTGATAAAAAGCTCGGCAAATTATATTATAAGAAACTACTGAATCTCAAGCGCGACCTTGGCATAAAAGGAGATATCAAAATAGATCAGATTTTACCTCTGCCGGGCGTAGTTACACTTACCCCGCAGGAAGAGGACGTTGGAAGGCTTTGGCCACTGATAAATAAGGCCCTGCATCTTGCCACAGAAGATCTTATCCATTCTCGTGCGCGTGAAGGACGCATGTTAAAAAAGAATATTCAGCAGATTACAAGAGCCATAGAATTCTCACTCAAAAAAATCAAGGCGCGCGCGCCGCTTGTTGTAAAAGAGTATAAGAAGCGGCTTATTATAAATGTAAACAAGCTAACAAGATCAAAGCGCGCTCTTAACCCTGGGAGAATGGAAGAGGAGGCAGCTGTTTTTGCCCGCAACTGTGATATAGCAGAAGAGATCCACAGGGTATCAGCGCACATAGTGGGGTTTAAGAAGGTGCTTGCTAATAATGGTGAATCAGGCCGACGCCTTGATTTTATCGGCCAGGAGTTATACAGGGAGGTTAATACTATTGGCGCGAAAGCGAACGACTTTCCAATATCGCGGGAAGTGATAAAGGTAAAGAGCTTGATAGAAAAGATCAGGGAGCAGGTTCAAAATGTCGAATAGAAAGTCCTCCAAAAACCTTATAAGCCTCGGCCTTAATAACGCTGTTGTAAAAAGCAAAATAGTCGCGGTCGTGGCGCCGGATGCCGCGCCCATAAAAAGGCTAAAAGATGAGGCGCGCCGCAACAACAAGTTGATAGACGCCACGAGCGGACGTAAAACCCGGGCGGTTATTGTTACAGAGAGCGATCATATTATCCTAGCTAGCATACAGCCTGAAACAATATCCCAAAGATTTCAATGATCTATGAATAAAAAAAACTTACAAACACCTTCTTTATTAAAAATAGGCCAAGCGTGGAAAAGAAAGCCAGGAACACTTTTTGTTGTTTCCGGGCCTTCTGGTTGTGGCAAGACTACGCTGTGCGACAGGCTCCTAAAACGTGGCCTAAGGTTGGATGAGTCAATTTCAGCAACTACGCGCAAACCGCGGAAAAATGAAAAGCAGGGGCAGGACTATATATTTGTCGACGACAAGGTGTTTAAAAAAGGAATTCAAGAAAACCAGTTTTTAGAATACGCAAAAGTATTTGGCAAATACTATGGTACGCCGAAAAAAAATATTTCAAGCGCCATAAAGAAAAACAAGGATGTTTTGCTGAACATAGATGTAAAAGGCGCCTCTCAAATAAGAAGGTTATTTAATGAGGCGGTGCTCATATTTATTATGCCGCCAACATTTTCTGAGCTAGAGAGACGGCTGCGGAAACGATCGGCTGATACGAAGACGCAGATAGCCCAAAGGCTTCAAATAGCTCGTCAGGAATTAAGATCCATTAATATATATGATTATCTGGTTGTTAATGATAATATAAAAGAAGCGGTAGGCGAAATAGTAGCTATTATTATAGCGACAAGATGCAAAACAAAAAAGAAGGGGGCGTAAATTTGTCAGATCCACTCATTCCAATAGAAAAATTGTATGACAAAATAGGCAGTATATATAAACTGGTTATTTTAGCAGCCAGAAGAGCTGTAGAACTTAATGAGGGCGCGGCGCAACTTATTGAGACGCAGACAGATCGGGCGCCACTAATAGCTTTGCAGGAGATTATGGCGTCAAAGATCTCCTATAAAATCAAAGGTTCATAAAATCACATGCGCAAAACAATAGTTTTAGGTATATGCGCAAGCATTGCCGCATATAAAGCATGCGAGATAATCAATCGTTTGCGCGACGAGAACATCGACTTGGTAGTCTGCATGAGCCGAGACGCGGATAAGTTTGTTACCCCTTTAACACTGCAAACCCTATCAGGGAATCGCGTATTTAATGATATGTTTGAGTGTGTGACTGAGACAGACCCCACGCACATCTCCTTAGCGGATCGCGCCTCCGCGGTATTGATAGCTCCGGCAACCGCGGATTTTATATCGAAGATCGCGTGTGGTATTTGTGATGACCTTTTAAGCTGTGTTGTCTCATCAACCACAGCGCCTGTTTCCTTTGCCCCAGCCATGAATACAAATATGTATAAGAACAAGATTTTGCAGGCAAATATAGAGAAGCTGAAAAGCTTAGGTTATTATTTTATCGACCCTATAAAGGGGCGCCTTGCCTGCGGCAAGGAAGGGGTAGGCCACATAGCTGATATTGCTGATATCAAAAAGCACGTAACAGGCCTTCTTAAGTGAAGCAGATGCGCATTCTTCTTACCGCAGGGCCAACACGCGAACCCATAGATCCAGCCAGGTTCATCTCCAACTATTCTACAGGTACGATGGGTTATGAGCTTGCCCTGGAGGCATTAAAGAGAGGGCATCATGTTGTTTTGGTCTCCGGCCCCACCGCACTAATCCTACCCAAAAAAGCGAAGATAATCAATATCGAAACAGCGCGTGAGATGTTTTCATCGGTAAAAACAAATTTTATAAAGAGCGATTGTATTATAATGACTGCGGCAGTAGCGGATTTTCGACCGACAAAAAAAAGAATAAAGAAAATTAAGCGGGCGGACAACATAGGTAATATTTTGCTTAAGAAGAACCCAGATATCTTATCCTGGTTAGGTAAGCGCAAAAACAAGCGATTGTTAGTCGGTTTTTGCATGGAGACAGAAGGGCTGCTCAAAAATGCTATCAAAAAGAAACGAGAAAAGCGCCTAGATTTAATTGTGGCAAATAAGATCGATCATAAAAGATCAGCTTTTGGTAAGGGCAGAACCAGCGTTGTTTTGATAGGCCCGGACAGCAATATAGAGCTTAAAAATGTTGTTAAAGAAAAAATAGCCCGAATTATTCTTGATAAAATAGAGGAAATGTGGTATAAAAAACCCCATCCTTAAACACGGTTTTTTTGAATTTTTACTTTTAATTTTTGATTTTTAAAAGGGGCGTGGTACCCAAGCGGTAAGGGAGCGGTTTGCAAAACCGTTATTCACCGGTTCAAATCCGGTCCACGCCTCCAAACTTTGCTGTGCAAAGTTTGTCCCGAGGAAGGCAACAAAATATGACGAAAAGGAATATTTTTGTTGGTGACGAGGGGCATGGTTCGACGCAGAAAAAGCCACTTTGGTTTGAACAACAGGGTGGCTTTTTCTTTGCTCACCATTGTCAGGATGAGAGGATTTGAACCGAAAAAAGGGGTTTTATAAACTAGAGTCATTGTGCCAACCTGCGGCAACATATACTTTCTATTACACTAATATGTAAAATATTTATAATTTTTGTTGCAGGAGAGATAATTTGGGGTTATAATTTCAAGAAGGAGTAATCTTCTATGACCAAGAGAAGGCTGTCCGTTCTTTGGTGGTCTTTAGTTGCGCTGTACGTTGTTTTCATATATATGAACCTTAGCGCAATGCCGTTGATATGGAAAAGATTTAATCTTATTCTTGGTGGCAGAGGGCTCATGGTTCAATACCTTATATATGCAATATCAGGGCTCTCTCTAATATATTATGTCACCCTGATAAAAAGAGAACGCTCTTTAAAAAGATATATATTAATGGCTGTGTGCGCTTGCGCCTTCTTTGTAATGGTGCAATTTGAAAAGAATGCTGGCGAAAAGATACACATGGTTATGTACGGGGCGCTGGGCGTCTTGTTGTACAATGCCCTGAGGCAGAATTTCGACCGGCTTGATCTAAAGCTTTACCTGTGGGGCTCGTTAGCTTGCGGTCTTATCGGCTGTATAGACGAAATTATACAGGGAATCTTACCGGGAAGGTTTTTTACCTGGCATGATGTTTGCATCAATGGCTTAAGCGGTATTATGGTACTTATCTTAATAAGATTTAATATATTAAATTCCTAGCCCTATATATGGACCTAGGACACGAAAGGATACACGAATGTCTAAGAGAATACTCATAGTTGAAGACGACCGGGATATGCGCGAGGCCCTGCAGATGACCCTTGAGGCAGGCGGTTTTAATATTAGTACCGCGGATGAAGCAGAGAAGGGCATCCTGGCCACATTAACAGAAAAGCCGGAACTGATTTTGTTGGACTGGAGGCTTGGAACAGGCGATGGCTTTGTTGTTTTGAAGAACATACGAATGTATATACAGGATATACCGGTGGTAGTGCTTACCGGGATTAAAGACCCAGATCTTAAAGAAAGGATTCTTGCTGAGGGTGTTGACGCTTATCTTGAAAAACCCTGCGACTCGTCTATTTTATTAGAAACTATTAATTCTATTCTTGTGAAAAAAGAATCGTTAAACGATAGCCAGTTCTTTCAGGAATAGGACGAATGTTGATTAAATATAAAAAAAGAACGCTTAAGCGGTGAGCCATATCCCCATTTTTATTTCGGAGACGCTCTACCAATCTCAAGCGCTCTCACTATTTAATATACACTATAAAAATAAAAAGTCAACCCATGGTCCAATAATTTTTTTATCGTTTGATAAATGACACATTAAAAAGGGGGTACAGAATGAGCTGGGGATTATTTTTTCAAATAGTTTTATTGATTATTATCTTTTCGTTTGTTTCAAACTGCGTTAAATGCGTGCATGATAAATTTTGCAAATTATGTAAATAATAGATTCTATAAAGCAGGCTGAATAACTGATATGGATAAGAATTTGGAGAATCTTGATTCCTGGGATGTAGAGGTGTGCCCATTGCGGGGCAAACAATGCTTGCGCAAAAAGTGCGCTTGGTGGGTTACCGAAGAAAAGAGATGCGCTGTTGTAAAGATAGCATCTCTGCCAGCCAAGAACTAAGCAGAAAGAGTATTTCTATATTCTACATACGCGTGGAGCTGTCGTGCGCGCGAACAGAGGTAAATACAATGCATAGGTGTTAAAAGTTTTGAGGGCAACCTTGATCTCCGGGCAAGGATGCCCTTCTTTGTTTTGACGCAGCAAATAAAGGGGGCGCGGTATGAAAAAAAGAAAAATATTGGTTATTGATGACGAAGAAGAGGTATGTAAAACAGTAAAGGGCATGTTGGAAGCGAGAGGGTTTGAAGCGTTTACCGCGTTTAATGGAAAAGATGGCATTGAAAAGGCGCAGGCTCAGCAGCCGGACCTTGTTCTTCTAGACATAATAATGCCTGGTTTAGGTGGCTTTGAGGTGCTGCAGAAGTTGCGAATGAACATTGTTACCCAGCATATCCCGGTTATTATTGTTTCCGCAAAAAGAGATTCAGAATCCCTGTTTAAGGCGCGCACACTAAGGTCGGCTGATTATATTATGAAGCCTTTTTCATCTCAGGAGCTGCTGAAGACAGTGAGCAAGAGCCTGGGATTTTTTAAGCTTGAAGATGAGCAATCAGGCAGCGCGCTTGTACCTCAGATAAAAAACAAATTAGCGCAGACCAAAACAGTGCTGGATCTATTAGCGCAAGGAAAATATCTGCCAAACGACTTTATAGATAAAGCGCAAAACGACCTAAAAGACGCGATTAATATGCTCAAGGGCCTGGAAAAATAATATGCGAATAGTTGCTATATGCTTGGTATTCATAGCTCTTTGTAGCACAGCGCTTTTTGCGGAAGAAGAAATGGAAGTTAAAACCTTTGTTGTGAATTCAGCAAATCCCGAGACATTGGTATCGGTTGCAAAAGAGATGAACAGTAAACGAGGGAGCGTAACCTATGACACAAGGACAAACAGCCTGATAGTTGTCGATACTCCTGAAAAAATATTACTTATCTCAAATATCGTTGAGAAGATAGATTGGCCCCTGAAGCAGGTACAGATAAAAGTAATAGTTGCTGATGTTGCGATAGCCCTACTTGATGATGTTGGCATAAAGCGTTCAGGCGTTATACTTCCTGAGGGGAAATTTAAAACAATGATCAGCCTTTTAAGAGCGCACAAGGAGAGCAGCATACGCTCCGAATCTATGGTAACCACAATGAGTAACAGGGAGGCGCAGATTCGGGTTACCTCAGATGTTGTGGTTGCGCAAGAGCGGACAAGATATAGTGATGGAACCAGAAGCGCCCACCCTATATTTGATACAACCGGCAGCACTCTGAAGGTGTTGCCCAGAGTGCTCAAGAATAACTCCGTTTCATTAGATATCACGCCTACGCTAAACACAATGAACGATTCTGTCAGGACGCCGCTGAAAAGATCACTCTCATCGAGTGTTGTTGTGCCTGATGGTGAAACACTGATATTGGGCAGTTTTAATTCCCAGGCCCAGACCTCGACCAAGAGATATACACTTGGAATCCAAACAGCTGATGAGAAGAAAGAGGCTTCTCAAGAGGTTCTGATATTTCTTACAGTAGATGTACTGTAATCTATTCACAAAATTATCAAACAGGAGGAAGAGGATGAAAAAAGCTTTAAACGTGTTTTCTGTGTTTGTTGTTTTATGCTTTGCCGCAAGTATTACCAATGTTAATGGACAAGAAGTTGCCACAGGAGAGCTTGTTATCCGCCAGGCGCAGGAAGACACAAAGGCGGAAGTTGCTATTGAGGCCCATCTTGTCGAAGATCTTTTAAAGGTTCGGGTAACCGCGGTTATGAAGAGAACAAAACCCCAGATCGATAATATAACCTTCTCTGGGCCAGGGGTTAGCACACTGGTTCCTGAGACAATAAATCTTCTCTTTGCAAAGCTCGGAGAGGATAATTCATATGAGTTTGTCAAAAGAGGGGCGTTTATAAGATTTGAAAAGAAAACAAAGGTCAAGGAATTGCACGGTACTAAATTCAGAAAACTAGCTATCTTTAGAATACCACTGGATAAGATAGAAGAGGACGGCGACTACCAGATAAAGGTAAAGACCTCCGCCGCTAAACAGTCACAAGGCTCATCCGGTAAAGCAACAAGATTTATATTTCACTTAGAAAACTTAAATGAAATTGTAAAGAACCAGTAAAAAAGGAGCGCGTAATGAAACAAAAGAAACTTAAGATCAAGACATTTAAGATAAAGAACAGGCGCGGCTACGCGGCCCTATGCTGTGACCATTTAACAGAAGGTAGTACGGCTTTACAGGCAAAGGATAGGATGGAGAAGGCGCTGCGCCGCAGGTTAAAGCGCAAACCAATCCAACCAAGGGTATAGGCCTTAAGCGTGAGGGGACAGGTCCCGAATATTTAACGGTTAGAACTAGAAAAGGACCTGTCCCCAACGTTTAGCTAGAAAAGGACCTGTCCCCGGCATGGAGAATAAGGAGAATGCCCATGGGTTTTTCAGATGCAAGATTAAATAGCGGTAGCTTTGTCGCGCGAAGAGACCTCTTTGCGATAGGCGGGGCATTTAGGATTCTCGATAGCGAAGGCAATCTACTATTTTACAGTAGACAAAAGATCTTTAAGCTTAGAGAAGATATACGTATCTTTGGTGATCAGGAGATGAACCAAGAGCTTTTAAATATTCAAGCTAGGCAGATTTTAGATTTTGCCGCCAGTTACGATGTTGTTGATTCCTCAACGCAGCAAAAGGTAGGCGCTTTAAGAAGACGCGGCTGGGGGTCGATAACAAGAGATCATTGGGAGATACTTGATAACAATGATAACCCGATAGCCAGCATTAAAGAGGATACCACCTTGCTTGCGCTTATCAGGCGATTCCTGATTAATATCATACCGCAATCATATAGCATAGAGAGTTCAGCAGGAGAGAGCCTCGGTACGCTTAAACAGAGGTTCAATCCTTTTTTGCACATATTCGATGTTGATTTTTCAATGAGTCAGGATAGTACCCTTGATAGGCGCCTAGGCACCGCAGCAGTTATCCTGCTTCTAGCCATAGAAGGCAAGCAGCGCTAGAAGTGCCCATCTGTCATTACGAGTGGACGGAACAGACGCTGTCATTCCCGTACCCGCGGAAGCGGGGAACACGGGAATCTCATAATAATCATCTACCTTTTTACCCCTACAAAATCAAAAAATCGAAAAAACACCCCTTGTCCACTTGACTTTACTGACCAAATATAGTATAATTAAGTCAGTAAAGTGACACAATTATATATAAAGGAGTAAATATGTATATACCTCAAAAACAACTGGAAAACGTACAAAAAATGATTCAGCCACAAAAGGCCATAATAATTTATGGTCCTCGCAGATGTGGGAAGACCACACTATTGACAAAAATTATCGAGGGCACACAAGAGAAACATATTTTTGCCAATGGCGAAGACATAACAACACAGGATTATTTGAGTAGTCAGTCTATCGAAAAACTTAAGCGGTTCGTTGGTTCTAACAATCTTCTTATCATAGATGAGGCACAGAAAGTAAAAAATATAGGTCTAAATATCAAGCTCATGTTAGATAATATTAAGGGGCTTAAGATTATCGCTACTGGTTCTTCGTCATTTGATTTAGCGCGACAGCTAGGAGAGCCTTTGACTGGAAGAAAATATACCCTGAAGATGTTTCCGCTATCGCAAATGGAGCTCGGCGCAGTCCAGACACACAGCCAAACTATATCCGCGCTGGAATCACGCCTAATATATGGCTCGTACCCAGAAGCTGTCCTAATGAATGACGATTCTAAGCGCGCCCCCTACCTGAAAGAGATGGTAAGCTCTTATCTCTATAAGGATATCCTGGAGCTTGAGGGTATACGCCATTCAGATAAGCTGATCCGGCTGTTACGGCTCTTGGCTTTTCAGATTGGCAAGGAGGTCTCTTATAATGAGCTTGCCAAACAGCTTGGCATGAGCAAAAATACAGTGGATAAATACCTGGATCTCCTTGAAAAAAGTTTCGTGATAATGAAAATGACAGGCTTTAGCCGTAACTTACGTAAAGAGGTCTCGAAAAACCCAAGATATTATTTTTATGACAACGGTATTCGTAATGGGCTTATTAATAATTTTAATCCCATTTCAATGCGCGATGATATCGGGCTATTGTGGGAAAATTACATAATTATGGAAAAAATAAAGAAGCAGGAATACACGGGCGCGACAGCTAATAATTATTTTTGGAGAACATATGACCAAAAAGAGATCGACCTCATAGAGGAATATAAAGGCCACCTGCATGGTTATGAGATAAAATGGTCATATAAAAAATCAAAGATACCTCAAGAATGGCTTGACACCTATCCTAATACCAAATCGTATATAATTAGCAAAGACAATTATTTGGATTTTATTACATAAAATTAGAAAATGTAAAAGAGGTTGCTGAAAAATTATCATTTTATGTAGGAGCGGCCTCTCTCCGAGCTTTTCGGCTCGTAGAGCCGGAGCCCGGCCGCGAATAAATGAGCACAGATCGCCACCAGGAGGTGGCTCCTACGGATGAATCCGTAAATACCGAGACGTTTACCATTTTATTCGGCAAAGTGTCCCTGTAGCGAGCACGATAGTGTCCCTGAAAATCTCACTTTATATTTTTGATGGAATTTGATATGTTAAGAATCCCGCGGATGGTTAAGACCATTTTTTTAATAATTCGTCTTGACTTATTGGTACATGCATGTTAACCTTTAGATGTAAGTTTACATTTGACAACCAGCAGATTAGGGTTAACACTGGTAACCTTGATTAGAATATAAAAGAGGCTATAACTTATGGAAAATAAAGAATATATGTCAATTGCGGAAGTAGCTAAGATATTAGGATTAACTAGGCAGGCGATTTATAAGCAGGTCAAAAAGGGCCAAATTGATGCGATTAAGATCGGCAAAAGCTATGCTATCCCCGCATCTAAGCTGCTTACTAAGCTGCGCAAGAATCTAAATGACAAGGACAAGGAGCAAATAAGCGCCATTATAAAGCGTGTTGTCAAGGAATATGGCCAGACCCTAAAATTATTAGGTGATGAGTAATGATAAATTTCTCATTAAATGAAGTTCAATATCTTGCTCATGTTCTTGCGCAGCAGCGGTATGGTTTTGATGAGCCGATACCTGATTTTTCTACGCGCTTTCCTAATATGCTAGAGAGCTGTCTTGCGGTGCCATTTCAAACTTTTAGCAAAAAAGAATTGTATCCTACTCTTATTAACAAGGCTAGTATCTTATTCTATTTAATGATAAAAAACCACCCATTTCAAAATGGTAACAAAAGGGTGGCTGTTGCCACCTTGCTTGTGTTTCTAGCCAAACACAAGAAGTGGGTGAAAGTTGGTGTTAAGACGCTGTATAACTTCGCAGTTGCTGTTGCCGAAAGCGACCCAAAAGAAAAAGAAAGAATGCTCAAGTATATAGCGAATTTTATGGAGACATTTATTATAGCGTATTAAAATTATTGCGCACTCATGTAAAAAAGCTGCGGCAATAGTATCATTTTAGCATTACCGAGGAGTATGGATGATAGGATTTTATTGGAAGATAAACCGAAGCAATCGTGGCGTAAAGCTGGGGTTGCTTTTTGTGTTTAAATAAGGAGGTCTATATGCCTTTAGATGTAAATATTGTAGCTGAACAAATAAAACAACTTGGAGATTTTCATGAATACTTTACAAAAAAAGAAATTGCCTATCTCCCCTCAATATTAAATGAAGGAGAAAAGATTCATGCGATGACAAGTGGTTTATATGAGGGAAACACATGGCTCATTGTTGTCACAAACAACCGCTTAGTATTTCTTGATAAGGGAATGATTTATGGCTTAAAGCAGGTGGAGTTGCCTCTCTACCAAATTAGTGGGATAGCACACAAAACAGGAATAGCATTTGGAAAAATTGAGATATCTACTTCAGCAGGGTCAAAAACAATAGACATGATACTTAAACAGTATGTAGTGAAAGTTACGCAGACTATATCGGACCTAGCTAGACAAGCATCTGCTAAGCCTGCAACTCAGGCTCCTCAGACAGACGTAGCTTCTCAAATTGAAAAGCTAGTAGAATTGAAAGAGAAAGGAATCCTAACAGAGGAGGAATTCCAAAGTCAGAAGAAAAAGCTCTTAGCTTAAAAGCAGTGTATTTTTTTACAATAAGGACATTGTAGTCATGGAAAAGGTGTTATCGTTAACCTTGATAATAGCTTTATACTGTACGCATGCATTTTAGGAGGTTACTTCCAAAAAGCCAGGGTGATAGATGGAGACACAATATGAAGGCAAAGAAGTGCCTAAGAAGTTTATAGAGAAAGCAAAAAAGAGTTTGGATAAAGCGGTGGAGATATTAAATAACTAAGTTCAATAAGCAAGTGCAACGCTTTGGATAATATGTTATCCTAAGCGCTATGAAAAACACATACATACAACTCTCTTGCGGAGAGAGACAAAATAGCAATTCTTCGCGCCAGGGGCTTATCTCTTAGAGATATAGCCAAGGCTATAGGCCGAGATAAAAGCACCGTTTCAAGAGAGCTAAGATTATACCTAAGTCCCGAACCACTTACCTCGTTCGGGTACGGGGGAAAGTGTCCCTGCAGCAAGCACGATAGCGTCCCCTGAAAATCCCGCTTTACATTTTTAGTGTAATTTGATATATTAAGATTCCCGTGTTTTGAGATTGCAACTTCCCTCAATGACAATTTACGAAATACGGTATACGAACGATGGAATACGGATACAATGGGGGCGATTGGCGCAGTTGGTTAGCGCGTTTGCTTGACATTCCAATTCCTACCTTTTTATAAGTCCTTGCCTTGCAAACCAACACCTTTCTACTCAATAGCTTACGATAAATTCCTATCTATTCCTATCTATACCCATCTATACCATTATAGCGCCCTCATGGACACCTATATGGACACCAGCCAGTTAGTTAGTAGTGGGGTTGTTATGCGACAATTATAATTACCGGTTGACGACAATTATAATTTCCGATTAATT
>JBHPDT010000050.1:0-14100 GCA_042577545.1 Candidatus Omnitrophota bacterium
CATTAGAGGGCACAGTAGACGGCGTCTCATTCCAAGAACAAAGGACTCTGCAAGAGGGCCAAAACACCCTAACTAAGACAGCCACAGACTCACTTGGAAACACCTCAACAGCTTCTATAATAGTAACCCTAGATACTATCGCGCCAACAATCACTCTTACTCAGCCAGCTACACCAACTAACCAAGACGTAATCTTATCATACACAGCCTCAGACAACATAACACCCCAAGCCCAGATAACTGTAACAGGCAATAATTCACCATATACCCAAGCGGGAGAATATACCGTAACATTAACCGCCACCGACCAAGCTGGAAACAGCGCCCAATCAAACACAGTAATCTTTACAATTGATAGAGAAGGTCCTGTGATAATAATCACATCACCCCTAAATAATACCCTATTAAACACCCCCATCATCACATTAGAGGGCACAGTAGACGGCGTCTCATTCCAAGAACAAAGGACTCTGCAAGAAGGCCAAAACACAGTAACCAAGGAAGCCGCGGACTCACTTGGAAACACCTCATCAACATCAATAACAGTAACCCTAGATACCCAAGCGCCAACAATCACTCTTACTCAGCCAACTACCCCAACAAATCAAAACGTAACCTTATCATACGCTACATCAGATAATATCAGCCCGCCCACCGCGATAACTGTATCAGGCGATAATTCACCATATACCCAAGCAGGAGAACATACCGTAACATTAACAGCCACCGACCAAGCTGGAAACAGCGCCCAATCAAACAGAGTAATCTTTACAATTGATAAGACAGGTCCTAATATAATAATCACATCACCCCAAGACAACACCATATTAAACACCCCAATCATCACATTAGAGGGCACAGTAGACGGCACACCATTCCAAGAACAAAGGACTCTAATAGAAGGTCAAAACACCCTAACTAAGACAGCCGCAGATCCACTTGGAAACACCTCATCAGCGTCAATAACAGTAACCCTAGATACTATCGCGCCAATAATCACTCTCACTCAACCAACTACCCCAACCAATCAAAACGTAACCTTATCATACACTACATCAGATAATATCAGTCCACCCGCTTTAATAACTGTATCAGGCGATAATTCACCATATACACAAGAGGGTGATTACTCAATTACACTTACTGCCACAGATCAAGCGGGGAACATTGCCTCATCAGAGCCCATAAGTTTCGAGGTTGATAAGACACCGCCTTTAGCAGTTATTGTCACTGATGACGGCGCATACACAAGCGATCCAACACAGCTCCACGCTACCTGGAGTACCTCAAGCGATGCTGTATCAGGCATAAAGGAGTATCAATGCGCTATTGGCACATCAGTAGGCGCGACGGATATAAGAAACTGGACCTCGGTAGGGATAGACAGAGAGATGATATACGCAGGGCTTTCATTATTAAATGGTCCCACTTATTATATCTCAGTTCGCGTTATAGATAATGCCAACAATATAAGCGATACCTCATCAACAAACGGCATCAAATACAATGCTTCGCCCGTTAATGTAAGCATCGCTCCATCAAGTGGTTCTTCAGCTCATGGACAAGAGGTGCTATTTACAACAACATACCAGGATGCCGATGGATATGGAAATATCGATTTTTGCCGGCTTTTAATTAATACCAGTGTCTCAGGCGTTGAATGCTTTCACGGTAACTATAGCAGAACAACCAACAAGCTCTATATATATAACGATGATGCAACTCAATGGCTTGGCGGCTATGCCCCCGGCTCAAGCAACATAATTGAAAATTCCTATTGTAAAGTAGACTGCTCTAAAACAACTATATCAAGGGTAGATGACACCTTGGCTGTTACCTGGGCCGTTACCTTTAAAAATACCTTTACAGGCGCAAAGAATGCGTATCTGTATGTAAAAGATATAGCAGGCGTAGGAGATGACTGGACTCAAAAAGGTACCTGGGAGATTACCAACACCGCCCCCAGGGGAGCCAGCATAAGCCCCTCAAGCGGTTCATCACAACTAAATGAGGAAGTTTTATTTACAACCACATTCAAAGATAACGAAGGCTATGAGACTATACAATCTGCCGCCTTTGGGATAAAAAATACCGATGTCACACTTTGCTTCCACGGTTACTACAACCCTACTGAAGGTCTGCTATACTTAAGATCTGAGGATGCCTCTAGCTGGATCGGTGGTTTTGCCCCAGGATCAGCTAATATTATTGAGCACACAATAGCTAAATTAGACTGCTCAAATACAACTGTTTCAGGCTCAGGTGACTCACTTATTATTACATGGGCAGCAACAGTAAAGAGCGCATCAGCAGGAGACAAGATTACTTGGTTGTATGCTTGGGATGGGATCGATGATACTAATGGCTGGGATACTGTAGGTACATGGACCATTAATGATCCTCCGCAAAACATAAGTGTCTCTCCATTGGATGGAACTTCTTTGCCAAACCAAGAAGTATTATTTACCACTACATTAAAGGATCTTAATGGATATGATGATATAAAAGAAGCTAGATTCCTGGTAGATACGGTTCGTTCACCAGTAAATAATTTTTATGGCTATTATGAGAAAAGTACAAACAAGCTATTTCTTTTGAATGACGACAATAGTCAATGGTTGGGTGGGTTTGCTCCCGGATCGCCCAATGTAGTCGAAAATTCATACACCAAGCTCAATTGCGCAAATACCACTGTAACAGGTTTTGGCGATACCCTAGAAGTAACATGGGCCGCTATTTTCAAGGATAATTTTACAGGGGCAAAAAAGACTTTTATGCATGTCAAGGACTACGCAGGCGCAAGTGACGATTGGACTGAAATGGGCACCTGGACTATAAACACCCCACCCGAAAATATAAGCATCTCCCCATCAAGCGGCTCCTCAGCTCATGGGCAAGAGGTTATATTTACGTCTGTATATCGTGATCAAGATGGCTATGAGGATATAAAACAAGCTTTCTTAAAAATAAATAATACTAGCTCAAGTCGTAATTGCTTCTATGGTTATTATGATAAGCCGACAAACAAGCTTTATCTTCTGAGTGATGATAGCAGCACATGGTACGGTGGATTTGCGCCTGGCTCACCCAACATAATTGAGAATTCCTACACAAAGCTAGACTGCTCCCGAATAACAGTATCCGGCTCAGGAGATGATCTTACTATTACATGGTCCGCTACTTTTAATGATAATTTTGTCGGTACAAAAAATCTTTATTTATATGTCAGAGATCAGCTAGACCGATTTGCTGGCTGGGAAGCAAGGGGTACCTGGGTTATCAATAATCTCCCAAACATAACTAGTATCTCGTTATCAAGCCCCAACAACTTCCACCAAGGCTGGCCAATTACAATAGGAGCCACAGCTTCTGATCCCGATGGCAACACCATAGAATACAGATATTCAAAAGATTCGACCACAATACAGGACTGGACAACTCTTTCGCAGATAACATGGAATCCATTACCAAGTGATTTTGGAGAGCGTACAATAAAGGTAGAAGTAAGAGACACCTATGCAATAGGTAATTCTAAACAACAACAGATATTTATTTTTCAAAAACCGATAATCTCAGAGTGACATTATGATCTATAAAAAGTTAATAACGTATTTTTGTTTGATAACAATCAGCGTTCTTTGCGCTGCGCCAGTGGTGTTCTCTGAAGATGGACCTGTGGGTGATACCCCTCAGTCTTATGATTCTCCAGAGATGGATTCAGAAGTAGACACGCAAATGCAGGAGATGACTGATGCAGGCGATGAGTCTGCTAGTACTGACCAATCAAATACCACGGATATGGCCACAGCATCTGCATCAGGCTCTGATATGGGCATGAATACATCGATGAATAATACTCTTAACTTATCTATGGGCATGCTTAAGGCAGATCTCTTTACAGGTAAGCTTATCTCATCTGCTCCAATACCGGTTCCACCGGGCAGGGCAGGCATGACTCCACAGCTTGAGATGCTCTATAAGAATAATACTGATAACCACTCAAATACATGGGTAGGTGTTGGCTGGGTACTTGAGACAGGCTATATACAAAGGTCCACAAAGGAAGGCCGCCCCAAATATAATGATTCCGATACATTTATATTAAGCGTGAACAACTCCAACTCTGAGCTTGTTAATATTGGTGGCAATGAATATCGCCTAAAGCTGGGTGGAAACAGCCTTAGGGTCTTTAAATTTACAGATCACTGGGAGGCAACCGATTCTACTGGTAAACGTTACACATTTGGTTCAGTGGAGGAATCCCGCACTGGTAATTCTAGCAGGACATCCAGCTGGAATCTAGACAGAGTAGAAGACATCAGTGGAAACTACATGACTTTGACATATACCAAGGATACGGGTTATTCATATCTTGATGAGATTCGATACACAGGTTTTGGACAAGACCCAGGGTATTACAAGATAAAATTTGTTCTTGAAAACACAGTGCGTGATGATATCGTGCTTAGACCCTCACTCATACATGATATACGCTATCGATTGAAAGATATCATAGTCTACGCAAATGAGCAGAGGATAAGAAGGTATAGTATCCAATACAGGCCAATATCGGGGTTTGCCAGACGTTCTCTTATTGAAACAATTACCCAGTATGGCAAGGATGATATAACTTCTCTGCCGCCTGTGACATTCCAATATCAGCCATATGATAACCCCCTACCAGGTGATGTTCATCAGGCCACCTTACCAGGCATAACAGACACAAACTCATATAAGACAATGGGTGATTTTAATAGTGATGGATTGCTTGATATATGTACGTATAACAAAGATACCCACGAGGTAAAAGTTCTTCTAAAAGAAAAGTCAGGGGCTTTTGGATCCTATAATACATGGCTGACTTATAATCCCACGTCAGGACAGAGTGGCTCAAGCGATTTTGAACCCAGGTTCTTCTCAGGTGATTTCAATGGTGATGCAAGGACAGATATAGCTTTTTATGTCGCGGAAGTTGCACAGTTCACAGTAACATATAAGGTGATGGTGGGATTATCTTCTGGAAGCAGTTTTTCAGGGCCAGCACAATGGTGGCATAAACTAATTATTCCTAATGGTAATTATTCGTTGCCACCAGCCCCAAAGATTATTACAGGTGACTTCAACGGAGATGGAAAGACAGATCTCTGCTATCCTGGTTTTGGCGGTTTTAGTGGTTCCTTTTCAACAGGTTCAAGCTTTGGCACTGTTAACTATTGGATAACAGGCTGGAACCCAGTGCCGGCTCAAACAGCAATGATGGCAGGGGACTTCAATGGAGATGGTATCAGTGACATAGCTGCCTATGATCAATCTAATGGCCAATGGGGATTTGCTATCTCAGAGGGCAACGGCGGATGCACGCTTACCTTTGAAGGCCTTAGTAATTTTGGCAGATACGGACTGCCAGGCCAGGGTTTCCAACAAGTCTTACTAGGGGATTTTAATGGAGATGGCTTAACAGATCTCGCGCAATATGATGCATCCAACCAACTCCTTGATTTTGCCATAAATAATGGCAAAAGATTTATACGTACAAGCAGTCAGCAAATGAGTTTTGCTGTTCAAGGCGCATATACAGCAGACTATACAGGAGACGGTATAACAGATGTAGGTAATCTAAATGGATCAATATTCACATGGAAGGACTCAGTAGGATTATCATCTGATCAGATGATAGGCATAAACAACGGCGTAGGCGGCACTACAGAGATCTCATACAAACCATCCTCTGAATATAATAACACAGATCTGCCATTTACTATTCAGACTATTGCCGGACTTACATACAGGAGCCAGCCCACAAATCAAGAGCATCATGTTGTATATGATTTTGAGGGTGGACTCTTTAACAGAGAAGATAGAGAATTCAGAGGTTTTGAACACGTGAGCGTTACAGATGATTATGGCAACAAGACCGAAACCTTCTTTTTACAAGATGCGATAATGCAGGGCAGAACCCGAAAGCAGATATATAGAGATGCCTCAGGCATTATTAAGACCGCTGCAATCTCAGAGTGGCAAGACAGGCTGCTTTATGGTGGCTTAATACATGCGCCTGAGGCAGTAGAGCAGAGAAGCTACCTTGTTGAGCAATCAACCTTTAATGATCAAAATCCTTCATATATAAAAGCAACGCGATCAACGCTTGTTTATGATGATTATGGCAATGTTATAGAAGCTCATGAATATGGTGACATAGATGATTCCTCAGATGATAAGAGCGCGTACTCACTATATACTCAAAATACAACTGACTGGATATTGAACCTTCCTTATGAGACCAGGTTAGAAGATCTATCAGGCCAGGTTGTCTCAAAACAGCGCGTATTTTATGACAATAGTACAACACTAGGAGCCCCGCCTATAAAAGGCTTTCCTACAGTACAGCAGGCCTGGCTTAATCTCCCGACTGAGAAATGGATATCATCAATTACAAGCTATAACTCATACGGCAATGTTATCCGAACTACAGATCCAAGAGGAAACTCGATCTACACTACTTATGAGACAACGCTTAATCAATATCCGACCCAAATTACCAATGAGCTAGGCCATACTCAAAGTTTTACCTACGATTATGATACAGGTCAGATTTTAACATCAACAGATCCAAATGGTCAGATAACTACTAATCAATATGATACCCTTGGCCGCTTAACACAAATATTTGGTCCCCTGGACACAGATGGCCTTGCATCAGTAAAGTATGAATACGACACAACCACAGTACCCACCCGCACAACCAAGAGCGTTAAGAAAGAATACGGTATCAACGATTACTTAACATCATATGCCTTTACAGATGGCTTTGGCAGAACTATTCAGGTAAAGTCTCCAGCCCAGCCTGAAGGAGGCAATACCCGCCAGATAGTATCGGGTGCGGTAGTCTATGATGAGCAGGGAAGGGTAAAAGAGGAGTATGAGAGTTATTTTGACTCACCAGCCTCAGCAGATTTTACAACACCGAGTTATTCGCAAAACAAGATAACCTATGATTATGATTCACTTGGGCGAGTTATCTCTGTCACAGCGCAAAATGACAACGGTGACCCTATTCAAACAACAAATTCATACTATGCCTGGCAACTCACCAACACCGATCCCAATGGAAACTCCAAGGAGACCTACTACGACGCGTTTAAGCGCCTTATACAAGTCAGAGAGCATAACAACTTTAATACCTATGATACCTATTATGTATATGATGCACTTGGAAATCTCAAGCAAGTAACAGATAATCAAGGAAACATTACAACCATTAGTTATGATTCTCTCGGCAGAAAACTCTCAATGACCGATCCAGACATGGGCACCTGGAGCTACTTTTATGATGACAACGGTAATCTAGTCTCACAAACTGATAATAAATCACAAACCATCAACTTTACATATGATGCCCTAAACCGTCTGGTAATCAAGTTGGTAGGAGCCGCCTCCGGCGGCGATTCAACTATAACCTACACCTATGACCAAGGCATCAACGGTCAAGGCCGCCTAAATCGCGTAGACTATGAAGGAGGCTCAACCGAGTTTTTCTATGACGAGCTCGGTCGCGAGATAAAGACAATTAAAACAATTGGTTCTAGCTCCCACGCAATCGAGCGCACCTATGATGCCCTAGACAGACTAAAGACCCTCAAATACCCAGACAACGAAACCCTAACCTACGCCTATGATGCCTCAGGCGCTATAAAATCTATCGAAGGCCTCAATCAGACATATGTCCAGGATATTACCTACAGCGCCCAAGGCCAGATGACTCAACTCACCTACGGCAATGGCGCAGTCACAAATTATACATATAACGCATACACGCGTAGATTATCGTCATTGCGAGCAAACGTAGGAGCGGCCTCTGGCCGCGAAATACTCGACCTCTCATATACCTTCGACAACGTCGGCAATGTCACAAACATAGATGACCTTAAAAACTCAAGCTCCGCCAGCTATCAGTACGATGATCTCTATCGCCTTACCCGTGCTGATAATCCATCAGGATATGGAACCCTTGATTACACCTACGACTCAATAGGCAACCTTACTCAGAAGGGAACTCGCACATTAAGCTATGGAGAAGGATCTGCTGGACCTCATGCCGTTACTTCATACACGAGCGTAGGAGCCGTCTCCGACGGCGAAATCACCTATGATACAAACGGCAATATGATTACCAAAAACGACACCACTTACGAATACGACTCAGAAAACCGCCTAAAGAGAGTAGAGACATCCCAAGAGACAGTTCATGACACATTCGAGATAGAGCTCTCTGCAGGCTGGAACTTCTTCTCACTCCCAGTCATTCCTGACGTAGGAGCCGTCTCCGACGGCGAGTACAGCATTACATCAGTCTTTAGTTCAATCCTACCTAATATAAAACAGATAACAAGGCTTGATCCCACAACAGGTAAGCACGAATCATTCACAGGCAACGCAACCTTCGACCAATTCCAAACCATAGAATACTTAAGAGGCTACCAAGTCTATTGCTATTCACCATGCACTGTATCGATAACTGGCAGTTCTCCGTCTTCAGCGTACAGCTTACAGCTTACAGCTGGCAGCAATTTGATCGGTGTCGATATAACAAATACCGGCAAATCAGCATCAGCAGCCTTCTTTAACATTGATTACACGAGTATTAAATGGTATAATCCGACTACCGAAGTGCTTGAAGACCTAAACCCATCCGACACTGTCGAAATGGGTCGCGCGTACATCGTAGGAGCCGCCTCCGGCGGCGAATATACCGTCTCCGCACCACAAACAATCACGACCTTCACCTACGACGGCGACGGCGGCAGAGTCACAAAGAACGTCAACGGCACAACCACCACATATATCGGCTCGCTCTTTGAGAAACAAGGCAACAAAACCACCAGACACATCTTCCTGGGAGACACTCGCATCGCTTCTGTCATTCCCGCGCAAGCGGGAATCCAGTTCTACCACTCCGATCACCTAGGCTCCACAACCACCATAACAGACCAAAACGGAGAGGTAGTCCAACACACCGAGTACACCCCCTACGGCGAGTTCTCACCTTCTGTCATTCCCGCGGAAGCGGGAATCTATACGAGCGTGACACCATACCTCTACACCGGCCAACTCTTCGACGACTCCACCAACCTCTACTACTACGGCGCTCGCTACTACGACCCCGAACTCGGCAGATTTATTACTAGTGATACCATTGTCCCAGATCCCACTGATCCTCAAGCGTTTGATAGATATGGATATGCTCGTGGTAACCCAATAAGATATACCGACCCTACAGGGCATAGCTTTATTGACAAAATTCAAGAGTGGCTTGGTATAATCGACGACGCTTTGGCTGGGCTTGAAAACGATCTCGAAGAAGCTACAGGTTGTGGCTGGGACTTTAATGGAGGCGGGAGCTATTCGACCAGCTTTGGTGCAGGTGCGAATTCTGGCACGCCCCAAACATCCCCATTTCAAGATATGGGGGGTTCCTATGAGAGCGAACAATCTTTCGATCCGTTCTTTGATCCAATAATATCGCCGCCGCCAGTAGTTCAGCCAGATGCTTCAATGTATCAATGGGATAATTTTGGTGCTTCTGAAACTGCTTTAAAACGAATATTACCCAAAAGTATACCAGGTAATAATGATATTATCGGATCCTCTTTTGTGTCAAATCCTTGGGTTAAAGTGCCAATTTCAATGTCTACCAAAGCGATATCAGCATATGCGGGGACATGGATGAATACTATTACGGCACATGCACCTGGATGGACTAGGGGTATATCTAAATATGCACGACTTCAAGGAGCTGCACAACTTGCTGGTGTTGTGCTTGATTCTGGTACCCATATAAAACTACTACAGAAATATATGGCTTTAGAGATTACATACGATCAACACAAAGCAGCTAGTTTGATACATGGGGCTGGAATGGGTATTAAATTATTAGGAACAGGGTTAGGAGCTGCTGGCGGTGCGTTTATAGCAGGTCTACCAACAGTTGGTTTTGGGGCGACAGCAGGCGCAGTGGCTGGAGCGGTTGTTGTTGGAAGCATTACTTCGGCTATTGTAGATCATGCCGAGAAAAAAATATATAATTATATAGGTATAAAATGAAGATATATAAAATAGGAATTTTTGTTAAAGTTTTAATGATTATTTTTAGTGTCTTTTTGTTTCTTGGTTCACTATTTATGCTTATTTCTCCCGAATTTTCACAATATATTAAATTGATGACGCTTGTAATTTTACCACTCTTGCCGATATCGCTTGTTTCATTGCTGAGTTTTGAAATTAAGATTACCAATTCTTGCGTTGCTCTTAGAGTCATCGATTTGATAGGCTGGATGAAGAAAAAGGGTGCTAACCAGCTAATATCATTAGGGTGGGATGAGATTAAAGGGTTAAGAACAAATTATTTTTTGTATCCAGAGTCACCAATTGTTATTCTAGAACCTAAAGAATCTGCCAATACATCTAAGATAGAATTTATGATTATTGGGATGAATCTAGATGTATTGCGAGATATTATGACTCACCTTCCTAGTGATGTAGAACTTAATTTGTATCCATATATCGAGAAAAGACTTAACGCTGAACCACGTTATACAAATAAGCAGATTTGGATTGTTGCAGTTTTACTGTTGCTAATGGTTGTAGCAGGATATCTAATTTCTGCATATCTATGGAAATGAATAAAGAATATAGTATGAAAATAGCAATAGGAACAATAGTCGGCATAATTGCACTTGCGGCTTTTCCCTTTTTGGTGCTGTTCCTTATGGTAACGGCAAATGATTTCAACTGGATATTTATGGGGGTTCTGGTAGTTTTTTGTACCTTTTTCATTTTTATTCCAATCTATTACTCCAAGACAAAAATAATTTTGTCTGATGCACAGATCATTTGTAAACGCCCAGACAAGATAATAAAAACTCCTTGGGACGAAATAACAAAAGTGGTAAAGACGTGGACTATTTTTGCCGGGGGTTTCAACTATATAGTCTTTACTAAGAATCAAGGAACATTTGGTGTGTCAGATAATTTTATCGATTACAAGGAAATAATCGAATCTATAATAAGTAAGACGGGCCTGCAAATTAAAACCGGATTGTAAAATGATTATAGCGGCTGTTGTTTGCCTGATGATGCTCATTTATGTTTTAGCAGTATTTTATTTGATAAGACGGCGCATTAAGAATCAAAATAAAGAATGGATTCATACATGGGAAAAGAAAACAAATAAAAAAATATCATATTTTGCATCCAAAATTGAGAACTTGGTAAAATTTATAAACTTTATAATATATATTTTTTTAGGTCTGTTTCTTTGGAGTTGCTTTGCAATTACGAGTTTTTTTGTTAGTAATTCTAGCGTACACGATTCAACATGGTACTGGGAACAGGTTTTGGCAGAGACATATCTTTTGATAGCAATTGTTTCGCTGACGCTAGCACTCATAACGATTAGAAAATTGATTTTTTTTCAAGTGAACAGAATTAGCGAGTTGACTAAATAGAGCGTTGGGTGCCCGCAATTTATAAAATCACAGACGGTTCATTCACCAAAACCGAATCGTCATTTTTTAAAGCAACATTTTAAAGGAATTCCAGGGACAGAACACTTAACTACAAGAGTTCCTAAGAGTTTCGGTGCCAGAACGAATTCCGAAATTCACGCTAAGTAATACAAAAAACACGGAAGGAATATTATGAGAAAAAAGATTCTATATTTATTTGCCATTTTTCTTATAGCAGTTTCACTTCAGGGATGCGTTACTACATCACAAAATATTAGAGCAAATGTAGAAAGGTGTACCCCCAAAGGCAGAAACCTTTATGATTTTGCAACTACGCCACAGATTGGAAAATTAGTTATTATGTGTTGGCCCCCTAACAGCGACCAAGTAATAAATAATTATGCAGTTGAAATAAACGATATGGAGCCAATAGTAGTTTACAAGCATAGTGAAACACGTATAAAGCTAGATACAGGTACCTATAATGTTAAAATATATGCACCTGCAAGCAAAGCCACTCAATGGTTATATGGTAAATCATTTGGAAAAGTTAGTAATATTGACGTTGAAGTTAAGCAAAACATGTCATTAGTTTTAGATTATACTGGGCCTTTTTGGGCGGCAAGTGAAGGTAAGGTTGAAATAAAACCGTATGAAACTACAAAATTTGCTGAAGAGGAAGATGATATTTTAGATTTTGAAGGTCTCGATGTGCAAAAGGCAACATTTTCTTATAAGCCACCAAGAGACCTTGAGTTAAATTATAAAATAGCAATTGGGTGTTTTAATGATATGCGTCCTGACGCAGAGAGAGGAAAAGTAGGGCATAAACTCGTTGGTTTTTATACAAATGACGAAACATTTAAAAATAACTTAACGGAAAAAATAGCCAACTCCCTATCAGATGTCTTGGAGAGATCAGATATATTTAAAGAAGTTAATATTGAAGATTTCTCAAGCGATATTCAAAACAATTTATCAGAATTGGATTATTTGAAAGAACAAAGCTACAATATTGCTATTACAGGAACCATAGTGCATTGTGTGGGTTTTCAACTTACTGAAAGCAGTGGTAGCACAGGCTTTGGTGTGGCAGGAGTTTTATTAGATGCAGTTGCTAACCAAAGGATGTGTGGCGCAAGGGTTGAATATAATCCTGTAACGGTAATAAACTTGAATACCAACGATGTTATTTGGACTGGAAATATAGATTATATTTATAAGAAATCAGATACTTTCTATGATAGTCCCCATGGCTATGCTAAACAAGGAATCAAATCAGCTAATAATAAACTTCTTGAAAAATTAGTTGAATTGCTAGGAGAATAAGCCCTTCGTGGGTTGTCACAAGGAAGAAAATCAGGGTTGGACCTAGCCTATGTTAACATGACAGCTTATTATTTTAATTACAAACGAAAGGGAGGCATTAATGGATTGTCCAAAATGTGTAGGAAAACTCCAAGCTCATAAAATTCAAACTCACTCAGTTGAATATATCTCCAAGCAGACACATGCTGGCAGAAATTGGGGTGCTCAGGTAGACAAAATTGATAAAGAATCGGCAAAGGTGGACAACCTAGTGCTTGATAGGTGTTTTGCATGCGAAGGGGTGTGGTTTGACAAGGGTGAGTTGGCTAAGATGAAGAAATTAGGCGTACAAAAATCTACCTTAGCATCCCATGCGATGAGTCCCAATTTGCACAAGAAGCTCAATGAAAAAGGCGGTCTTTGTCCATGCTGTAAAGTACCAATGCGCAAGATCAAGGGTAAAAAAGGCATGCGCAATGTCACTGTAGATGCGTGTGGCAAATGCAAAGGTCTGTGGCTTGATGGCGGTGAGGTTAATTACGCTATAAAGGGAACGAAAAAAGAGAAATTTGTAAATATTTTTCGATACCTTTGGGGTGACAGGTTTATTCCAGCAAAAGGGTACGCATAGTTAACCAGCAGAACGAAGTGGCGTGCCAAGGTGACACGTACCAGTTTATTGTGGCTGTGGCCTAAAAGAGAGATGCAGATGAAGAAGATCGTTGTTTTTTTATTTTTTTTAATATTTATAATATGCAGGTGCTTGCCATTGGAAGGAGAGGAAACACTAAAAACTACAATTAAAGACATAGTAAGCCTAAGCTGGGAGTTAGACTTATTGCAAATTGAGAGAATATATATAGGCGGTAAAGTACATCGAAGAGGCGCAGATGAGAAAATCGCTTCATATTACGAAGTGAAAGCAAAACTGAAAGACCTTAACTTACCTGTTAAGCTTAGGTTCCATCAAAAAGAAGAATACATTGGAAAGCAATACAATAAATACAATACGGATTTTTTTGTACTGAAACAAATAATAATAGATAGCCCTTCCGATGAATTTATTAATACTAAATTCAGTGAGATATCAATGCATATAAGGCATGTTTATCCAAAATCATATAGAGAAGTTCCAGAGAGCAAAGATAAAGCGTCTTATTACCTTCGAGGTTTCGATAAGATAGGAGGCGTGCGGATAGATATAACAAAGCAGCGGTTAGGGCATACTAATTCTCTTCGTGTCATGATTACACACACTGTAAGCGTTGTAGAATAACGAATAGGGGAC
>JBHPDT010000051.1:0-14084 GCA_042577545.1 Candidatus Omnitrophota bacterium
CTCTCAGCATTTGATTTGGCAGAAGCGAAGAAAAATTTCAAAAGCTCCATATCGATTTTACCTGACACAGACACAGCGCATGAAGCGAATTTTCGTTTAGGAGTATGCGAAAGATTACTAGGTAACCTGAACGAGAGCGTTACCATATTTGGTGAGTTAATTGGTAAGACAAGTAACGCGGAATTGAGAATGCAGGCTCAATATCAGATCTCACAAATCTATAGACAGCGGGGCATGCTTGAAGAATGCACCTCCTCACTGAATAGTTTAATTTCTGAGCATGAAGGTGAAGCGGCTGCTCCGATGTTGATGTTTCAGCTTGGTTCAACATATCTCTTTGATTCAAGAGATTCTGACAAGGCAGAAGAGGTCTTTAAAAGACTTCGGAATGAATTTCCAGCAGCAGCGGTAACATATCCTGGAGCTGATTTTATAGATGAATATATTGAAAGCGGTGTTATTGCTAGATTGCCAGAGGAACTTGCTAAATTAAAGAAAAGAACAGTCTTTGAAAGTCTTATACCAAAGAAAATACAAAATGTTATGAGAAGAACCTCAATGCAGTTTGCCGTTAATCTTATAGATCTTATTTTAGAGACAGCAAAGAATAATAAAGCTAGAGTAGGTGGACAGGTGAGAATTGAGATTACAGAAGAGGATCTCAACGAACAGGCGAGAAATTGGTTCCCATCAGATAGAAGCGGAATGGCCTGGGATATTACATTCGATTTTTTGGGTAATGAGAAATTAAAAATATATGGTTATATTAGCCTACCAAACGGTGGGAAAATAAAATCTTATATGATAGGACGACTTTATAGAATAAATATTCTTGACGCTACATTTGACCAAAATACAGGTCGAAGAAATGCATTTTTAATATTTGAGGCCCAGGAATGCAAAGTTGGCATCATTCCAGTTACACCTGATTTAACAAATATGATTATAAGGCCTTGCATTGAATATTTTAATAAGGGGTTTCCGGTAGATATACAGGAATATAGGTTTGATACAGAGGCTATTATGATAAACGGAATCATGGCAGAAGATGTTACAAGAGGTGTTGCTGCGAATAAGTCCATGGTGGAGCTTGAGGTCGAATCAATTGGCGGTGAGGATTCCGGGTACGCTTATTAAGTGAGATGTAATATAGTATATGGACAACCATAAACAAAGAGGTAGAAAATGCTAGGAATCAACGCAATTTTTTCTAGGGTGTTAGCTAGGCCTAAAATTATTATTATCTCTACAGCCGCAGCCTTGACCTTGGGGCTGATATTATTAATCATAATTCCGCGGAATTATGTAGCAATCGCAAGGCTTGAAGTAAATGTGGGTGACCACGATAATGTTGTTGGCTCACTGAATTCTGTCGCGTCAGAACTTAAGGATCGCTCTATCATCGAGGAGGTCGTCAAAAAATTAAACCTAAAGAATGCCTTTGGTAAAAGAGACGCGGTAGAGGTGATCTTTGCTTCACTTAATACAAGAGCTGTTCCGGAGGAGGACGTCGTAGAAGTAAATGTGCGCGCAAAAAAAGCGGAGGTTGCCGCTCAGGTAGCTAATACTTTATGTAATATATATATAAACATGACGGCTGGTGGAGAGACCGCATCTGAAGAGGAGAAGATATCTAACTTCCAGAAAAAAGTTACAGGCTTGCGAAAGGACCTGGAAGAGTCTATCCGCAAGATGAGGGAGCTTGGAAGGTCTTTAGGCATTGCGGACTTAAAAGTTGAATATGAAACAACGAAGGAGAAGGCAGCTACATTGCAGGCAGGTATATCTATAATTCGCACTGAAAGACAGGAAGCTCAGATAGTTTATGATGATATACAAAAGCTTTTGTCATCGGGAATAAAACCAGAAGAGCTCGATCTTGTAAAAAATGATGAGTCATATAAGAGGTTAGGTTTAGAGCGTAGTGCTATACAAACTGGCGTAGATAATCTATTAAAAAAATACAAGAAGGACCACCCCGATGTCTTAAAGATGTCTGAAAGACTCTCTGCAATTGAGAAACTTATAGGCGATAGGTCACAGGTTATTGTTGATGGAGTAAGACAAAAACATGAGCTCGCTAAGTCAAAAGAAGAGAGCGCAAGAAAGATTATTGAAGAAGAAAATGAGAGATTAAGCATTCTGGAAAAACAGTTAGATGAATATAATTCGCTGGTTAATGAAGCTAAAGAAAAGGAGGCGGTCTACAAGACACTACTTAAGAAGGTAGATAATGAGATCGGTCTTGAGTCGCAATCACAACATGCCAAATTATTAGAGCAGGCTTATTTGCCTGAGAGTAAAGAAGGAATGCCCCCGCAAAAAATAATTTTTTTAAGTTTACTCATAGGTTTTGGCCTTGGAGCTGGGTATAATATCTATACTAGTCAAAGCCCTGTTGTGGCTGGAAGACAATCTTCAGAAAGCGCGAAACCCAAAAATAAAGTAATGTATATAGAGAGAGTAAAAGACGATAACTAAGATTTGTAGTAGATAAACCCGCTTGCTATAACATTTTTGCTAATTCTTATAATAAGCGGGCTTTATATATATTATAGATAAATTAGTTGAGATTCTTTGTTTCCCGCCGAAAGTGCCTACCTGCTGGCAGGCAGGCACCCGCATTTGGCGGATGCTCCTCAGAATGGGGGATAGAAAAATGTTAAAAATACCCCATTCCCTCATTTAGATATCTGAAACAATATAGCCATTGTTATCAAAAGTATCGCAACTAATAATCCAGTGCTTGCTTGTAATGTTATAATGCCTAAGCCTATAGTTGGCCCACCTAGAAATCTACCTAGAATAGTATATATTGCCATGAGGACACCAAGTACCGCTAATATCTTGCCTATGCCTTCCATATTCTTACCCCCCCACTTTTTTCTTATAGTAGCATAAGAAAAATTATATGTCAATAATGTATAATATATATCCGCAATACTTATTGCGAGGTATTTGTTTTTAGGTCAGCCTCTCTTCTAAGATTAACTAGCCACTCTTGGAAGTAAGCGCTCTTCTTGTTTTGCAATAGCTTCATCGCGAAAGAGTCTTTCTCTTCTTCGAGCTTTTCTTGATCTATCGGTGTTAGTTTATCCAACCTTATTATTGCATACCCTTTTTCAGTCTTAGCCGGGCCACCGACTTCTTTTTCTTGCAGGGAGAAGGCTATGTCTATGAACGAGTCAGATGAACCTATTTCCTCGATAAAGCCTTTTCTGTTTATCGCTTCCTTGGTTAGTAGATCATATTCATTGTCCTTAGCAATGTCTTCTAATTCCCTTGCATCATCTTTTATCTGACCCAAAATTGATTTTGCTCTTGCTTGAGCCAGCAAACCAGCTTTTTCACTTATAAGCATATCTGCCGCTTTATCTTTTACCTCAGCAAAAGGAGGCAGAAAAGGGGGTTTTTTGTCTACCAATCTTATTATATAAAAAGCGTCATCTGCTTCGACAACATCACTAATCTCATTCATATTTAATGTAAATGACGCAACAACAAAGGGATAGGATGAGCCTATCTCCGGAATGGTTGAACCCATTGCAAAGAAACCAGTCTCTCGTATAGGTAGGTCATATTCGGCCGCTACTTCTTCTATGGATTTTCCCGCTCTTATATATCCGAGGAGTTCTTCCGCTGCGTATTTCGCCTCTTCTTTCTGATCGCTAAATGGTATCTTTAGATAGTGTGTATTTACAGATGCTGGGCTCATTAAGGCGTCATTATTTTTATTATAAAACTCTAATATCTCATTATCTTCTATAGCAACGCTATCTTTATAATTATCAGGGCCGATTAAAATAAATGAGATATCAGCTTTTTCATTCTCCTGCTGGTAAGCCCTCATCACCTCATCCACAGTGATGTTTACATCCTTTGCTTGCACAAAGGCCAGCTTTTCTATCACAATGTCATCCCTCACTGATTCCTCAAAATCCCGAGGCCCTATCCTAAAGACATTTTCTATTATATATGCATAGAGCCTCTGATCAAACAATCCATTTCTTTGAAAGAACGGGAGAGAGGCTATTCTTTGTATAACCTCTTTATTAGCAGCTTTTATCCTTCTTTTCTTTGCGGTATAGAGTAATATTAATCTGTCCCAGGCCTGCGCCTCCAGGTTGAGAAACTTCTCGATCTTTGATAATTCTTTGCCATAGGTCATCTTTGCCTGGTTTAATACCGACATATACACCCTATTAAATTCAGTAACTGCTATTTTTTTACCAAATATAGTACCAGCATAATTACTCCGTCTTGTAGCCAGGCTTCCCGCGCCCCCTAGTACAAACGCTATTACTACAGACCACAATACAATTTTTAATAGTGCCTTCTTTCTCATAAACTTCAACATAGTTTTTACCCCTATCTTTAAATGTAGATAATATTATATATAAGTGGGGCTGGTATTACAAGCAATATATGCGAGTCTCTTTAAAAGCTCGGCACTGGAATTTTTCGCCGTCCTTTCGCACTTATAGCTCGCTCGTTTGGCGGAATTCCCCAAAGTAGGGGACACTTTCATCTTGGCTAGGCCTAGAACAGGCCGCAAGTGTCCCCAGTGGTGGGTCAGTTCCGCCACTCACTCGCTATAAGCACTGAAAGGACTTTTGCCGAAAAATCCCTGAGGTGCCTCACCCTTTAAAGAAACTCTTTAGCACCAGGAAAAAGAATTCTGAGGCACCTCGCTTTTCAAAAGAAATTCTTAATTTACTTGAATTAAACATTTCATTTTATCTTAGTGTTGGGAAAAATCCCCTGAGGCGCCTCGCACCTTACCTTATACTTTACAAAGGGCGAGGTTTATGCTAAACTTACGAGCGATAGTGCGTATTGCGCATGTCGTATATCGTATTGCGGGTCGCGTAATACAAGGAAAAAGCATATAAAGCTAGTATGATTACGCAATGCGCATCACACAATACGCATGACGCAATACGCAAGCACTAGAGCAAGGCAAAAAAGCATGCTGAATACATATAACGCAATACGCACGACGCAATACGCAATACGAAAGCACTCGAACAAGGAATAGCAATGAAGGTAGCGATGTATTATAGTAACAAAGATGTTCGCCTAGAAGATATGCCTATGCCTAATATTGGTAAAGGTGAGATCCTTATGCGTATACATGCAACTGGTCTATGTGGTACTGATGTGGTTGAGTGGTATAGGGCTGATAAGGTTCCACTGGTCTTAGGGCACGAAGTTGCAGGAGAGATTGCTTCTGTTGGAGCCGGAGTCGATGGTTTTAAGGAAGGTGATAGAATTTCAGCATCTCACCACGTACCATGCGGGGAGTGCAGATATTGCTTAGATGGTCATGAGACGGTCTGTGAGACATTAAGAAGTACAAAGTTTTACCCCGGAGGTTTTGGGGAATATGTGAGATTACCAGCAATTAATGTTACTAAAGGCATTTACGCTTTACCGGAAAATGTTTCATATGAAGAGGCAACCTTTATTGAGCCGCTAGCTTGTGTGTTACGAGGACAAAGGCTTGCGGGAGTGACAAAAGACAAATCCGTATTAGTAATCGGAAGCGGAATATCTGGCGCGTTACATATAAAACTGGCCAAGGCCAACGGAGCATCTAAGGTTATTGCAACAGATATCTCTGATTATCGCATGCAAAAAGCGAAAGAGTATGGATCTGATGTTGTGGTCTTGGCTACAGAAGATGTTCCTGAATCTGTGTGTAAGGCTAATGGGGGAAGACTAGCTGATATTGTAATCTTGTGCACAGGGGCCAAGTCCGCGCTTATGCAGGCTCTAAATTCTGTCGATCGCGGAGGCGCGATTCTCTTCTTTGCAGCTACAGAGAAAGATCTTACCATACCGTTGCCGGTGAATGATGTATTTTGGCGTAATGAAATTACACTCATAAGTTCATATGCTGGAAGTCCTAAAGATCATAAAGAGGCATTAGAATTGATCGCAAGCGGTAAAATCAAGGTTGCTGATATGATTACTCATAGATTATCTTTGGCCCAGGCTCAAGAAGGCTTTAAACTCGTTGCCGCAGCAAACGAGTCTATGAAAGTTATAATAGAGCCACAGAAATAGCATATGGCAAATAGCGAATAGAAAGAAACCGTGGGTCCACACACATTGTGTTTATGTGTGTGGACCCACCAATCCAACGAGGGGACAGGTCCTAGATATAGAGCGCTTTGAACGAGAAAAGGACCTGTCCCCAAGCGTATCGAACAAGGAGGAACCATGGACTGGGGAATGAAGAATAGATTAAATCAGGTGATCAAGCCTGACACAGGACGCGCGGTAATGTTAGCTGTCGATCATGGATATTTTTTAGGGCCTACAAAAGGTTTAGAAGACGCTCAAAAGGCCATAGAGCCTATTGTACCCTATGCTGATTCACTCATGCTTACAAGGGGCTTGTTGAGAAATTCAGTGTGCTCTTGTATTTCCACCCCAATTGTTTTAAGAGTTTCGGGAGGCAATAGTATTGTTGGAGAGGATCTCTCTAGGGAAGGTATCACAACTTCAATAAAAGAGGCTATTAGGCTTAATGTCGCGGCAGTGGCCATCTCTATTTATGTAGGGTCTAAATATGAGCATCAAACTCTGATGAATTTATCAACCCTCATTAGTGAAGCGCAGGAATATGGCATACCTGTTTTGGCTGTTACAGCTGTTGGCAAAGAGATGACGAGAGATGCGCGGTATCTGAGTTTAGCCTGTCGCATTGCAGCTGAACTTGGAGCGCAGGTGGTAAAGACCTATTATTGCGAGGATTTTGAAAAGATAGTTAAATCCTGCCCCATACCTGTTGTGATAGCGGGGGGTAAGAAGATACCCGAGTTTGATGCTCTAAAACTGGCATCAGATGCTGTAAAGAGAGGGGCTGTTGGGGTTGATATGGGTAGAAACATCTTTCAGTCATATGATCCTATAGGAATGATCAAAGCAGTTCGTTCTATTGTCCACGAGGGAAAGTCACCTCAAAAAGCATTTGAGATAGTTAAGCAGCCAAAAAAGACCAAAAAGCGGAAATAAGAGACTTTTTAATTATTGGGGCACTTTCTTTTTCTGTCATTCCCGCGCAAGCGGGAATCTAAGAAAGTGCCTCTTGTTTTTTTAATGCCCGAGAAGTTTTTGGCTAAGAGTTTCTTTAAAGAGCGAGGCACCTCAGGGATTTTTCGGCAATACTAAGATAAAGCGAAATGTTTAATCTGAACAGGGCTTTTTTGTTGTGAGCGGGCATGGTTTCCCAAACCGAAGGTTTGGGAAGAGCGAGCAACAAAAACAGAGCCAAAAAACCACGCTGGGGTTTTTTGAGCGTCCCTGTGAAGATTACACATTGAGCTTATAAGTGCGAAAGGACGGCGAAAAATACCAGTGCCGAGCTTTTAAAGAAACTCGGTATTCTGTTGACACAAAAGCCAAAAAACTGTATATTATAGTGACACTTTGTCTATATTTAGGTATATATAGTATATAAGGAGAGGTGCGCAAAATGAAGAAAATACTAAAGATAGGTCTGCCTAAAGGCAGTCTTCAAGAGTCTACTTTTAGAATATTCAAAAAAGGTGGTTTTAATATAGGCGTTGGTAGTCGTTCTTATTTTCCGTCTATTGATGACGCCGAACTTGAGCCTATTCTATTGCGCGCGCAGGAGATGTCAAGATATGTTGAAGATGGAGCGCTTGACTGTGGCATTACCGGTGATGATTGGGTCAGAGAAAATAAATCAGATGTTAAGCGCGTTGAAGAGCTGGAATATGCTAAGCAGACCAAGAATAGGGTAAGATGGGTGGTAGCTGTTCCTGATCATTCGCCGATTAAGTCTGTAAAGGACCTTAAAGGGAGGAGAATCGCTACAGAACTTGTTGGGGTAACTAAGGATTTTTTAAAGAAGAAAGGTGTTAAAGCAGACATAGAATTTAGCTGGGGAGCGACAGAGGTAAAGGTTGCGGCAGGCCTAGTTGACGCTATTATAGAGATTACTGAGACAGGCTCAAGTCTTAGAGCAAATAAATTACGCATAGTAGATACTGTATGCTATTCTACTACGCAACTTATAGCAAACAGGCAAGCTTTTAAGAACCCATGGAAGAAGTCTAAGATAGAGGGGCTTGCTATGCTTCTTAAGGGCGCTATATTGGCAGAGTCCAAAGTCGGATTAAAGATGAATGTTTTAAGAAAGAATCTGGGGAAGATACTTGCGATTCTACCTGCTATGAAGAAGCCTACCATATCGGATCTTACAGACAAAAAGTGGCTTGATGTAGACACAATCATAGATGAAGAAGATGTAAAACGCCTTATTCCCGCCCTGAAAAAGGCAGGAGCAACAGGCATAATTGAATACCCGTTGAACAAAGCAATATACTAGGGTAATCAAACGGTTGGTGTTCGGTGTGCGGTTTACGGTTTACGCATAATTTATTATTGAAAACCGCGAACCGAAAACCGTGAACCGATAACCGAAAACCGAACTTTTGACCAAGGAGTAGCACACATGCCCTGCGGCAAAAAGAAAAAACGCAAAAAGATGTCTAAGCACAAGAGAGATAAAAGGCTTAGAAAACAACGCCACAAGAAGAAAAAGACTTAATTTAGGGGTCGGTGAGTCTACTCGATACGACCCCTAATCCTGAGGCCGTAAGGCCGAAGGATCTCTATATATTAAATAAAAGGGTCGGTGAAATTTCTTGATAGCATAGGAGTTTATATTGTGCTTTTTCATGCTATCAACAAAAAGGGGTTTTAGGAGTGAGTGTTGGCACGAATAAGTGCCAACAAGCTACGAACGCCGCCGAGAAGGTGAGGCGGCACTATAATGTTTTTCCCCTATCGGCGAAGTAAACTTTCATGCGGAAGGAATAGGAAAATTAAGGAAAAACCATCAGCCATGCACCACATAGGATGCATGGTATAGGTTTTTCCTTAAAAGAAAAATTTGATAATAGAAAAGGGAGTAATTTTTCTTGATATGACCCCTAACCCTGATCCCTGCCTACCGATAGGCAGGCGCCTTAGGTGGAGAAGGATCTCTAACTCTATTTTAGCAGGTAAACGATGGGGGCTCTGTAGCTGCATATGGGCTCTATTAGAATATATTCAAAGTCTTATTGTGTCTGGCTGCTGGTTTTTGTCGCATGCTTTTTTTTCCAAGCCATAGCGATTGGCGCGTCATTTTCCCAGGATAAGACTAGCGAGCCAGAACATACATCTATATGGGGTTTTTTTAAGAATCTATGGAGCCCTAAGGATTTTTTATTACGGTATAAAGAGAGCTCGGAGTTCGAAGAGAAACGACTTACATATAGCCATTATATGATGGCTGTGATCTTTGACAATCAGGGTATGTATCAGAAGGCTTCTGAGGAACTTTTGCAAGCGCAAAAGCAACTGCCAGATTCGGGGGTGCTTAACCTTAGGCTTGCATCTGTTTATATAAAACTCAAAGAGTATAATAAGGCTAGAGAGATCATAGATTATTTGCTTAAAGCAGACCCCAAAAACCTAAGGGCAAGTTTTCTTTTAGCCGTTCTTTATATAGATAAGAAGGATTTCCAAAAGGCGACTTCTGTGTATGAGAAGATTATTGAGCAAGATCCAGATAATATATTAGCCTTATCGTCATTGGCTGATATATATGTATTTGAGCAAAAGCTGGATGAAGCTGTTGTAGTTTACGAGAAATTAATCGAAGATAATAGATTTTCACCATTTCTTTATTTTAATCAGGGTCTCCTGTATCTGAAGCTTGATAAGATAGAGAAGGCCCAGGAAAGTTTTAAAGAGGCGCTGAATCTTCGCCCAGAGTATCTGGAAGCGCTGATGGCTTTAGGGGTTCTCGCGGAATTAAAAGAAGATTATAGCCAAGCGCTTGAGTATTATAAAAAAGCTACTGAAATAAGACCTGAGCATATAGTCTTGTATCTTAGAATTGCAAGATCCTATTCCAAAGGTAACGATTATGAGAAGGCGATAGAGCATTACCAGAAGATATTAGATAAGGATCCTCAGGAGACAAGGGCCTATCTGGGCTTAGCCGAGGTTTTTCTAAGAGAGAAGAAGTCAGACGAGGCTGTATCGATACTGAATAAGGCCCTCCAGAACGATGAGGGTAACCCTGATGTTTTTTTGCTTCTTGGCATTATCTATTTTCATGATAAGCGTTATTTGGAGGCGATACCATATTTTAATAAGGCTGTTGCTATAGATCCCGATTATGGAGCCGGTTATTTTTATATAGGTTCATCTTATGAAAGATTAGGCGATCGCAAGAAAGCAAAGGAATATTTAAAAAAGAGCATAGATCTAAATCCTCTGGATGCCAATGCGTTAAACTACTTAGGCTATATGTACGTAGAGGATGATGAGAACTTGGATGAAGCCGTAGCTCTTATTAATAGAGCCTTGAAAATCGAACCTAATAATGGCGCCTTCATTGATAGCCTCGGGTGGGCATATTATAAAAAAGGGGAATTTCAAAAGGCAAGAGAGCTTATCGAATATGCTTTGAAGGTTTATGGAGACGATCCTGTGATGTATGATCATTTAGGGGATATACATCATCGGTTAGGTAGTAATATTAATGCAAAGGAAGCGTGGAATAAATCTTTAAAACTTGATCCCGAGCAGATGAAGATCAAAGAAAAGCTTAAAGGAGTAAAATGAGTAGGCCTGATGTAAAGAAACTAGAAGAACTCACAGCGCAACTTAGAAGAGATGTTTTGACTATGCTTAAGGAGGCGAAGAGCGGACATACGGGTAGTTCTCTCTCCTGTATCGAGCTTATCTTCACGCTTTATAGTTACAAGTTAAGATTTAGGGCCCAGGAGCCTCAGTGGGATGGCAGGGATAGGTTTGTCTTATCAAAGGGGCATGGTTGCCCGGCCTTATATGCTACGCTTGCGCATTTTGGTTTTTTCCCAAAGAGCGAGTTATCTACTTTGAGAAAACTCGGTTCTCTTCTGCAGGGGCATCCGCAGCTAGGACTACCCGGGCTTGAAGCGTCGACAGGTTCACTAGGGCAGGGGCTTTCGATGGCTAATGGTATGGCGCTTGCGGCAAAACTGGATAAAAAAGATATACGCATATATTCTCTATTGGGAGATGGTGAAACAAATGAAGGCCAGGTTTGGGAAGCGGCAATGACAGCCGCCCACTACAAGCTGGATAATCTGTGCGTTTTTATCGATTTTAATAAGCTGCAGATAGATGGCCCGTTATCTGATGTAAAAAATGTTGAACCGATGAAAGATAAATGGTGGGCTTTTGGATGGCATGTTATTGAGATAGACGGTCATAACTTTAATCAGATTATGGATAGTTTGGATGAGGCGCAGACTGTAAAGGGCAAACCAACGCTTATTCTTGCTCACACCATTAAGGGTAAGGGCATATCATTTATTGAACATCAGGTCGGTTGGCATGGCATAGCGCCAAGCGCCGAGGAACTAGAGAAAGCTCTCAAAGAGCTAGAAAGTTAATTATGTTTGGCATACAGCTTTTTTTGCTGTATGCCAAACCAATCCAACTAAGGGGACTGTCCCCAGATGGTAACGCCTAGAACTAGAAAGGGGACTGTCCCCAAAAACGGATAGCCCAAACACGAAACCAAGGAGTGAGCATGTTATTACACAAGAGAATAAAGATTTTTTTCTTAGACCACTGGGTCAAGTTCGCGATTACTTCAGCTGTTATAGGATTAATTATAGCGGCGATCATAGGTTTGGCTAGCCTTGAGTCTTTTTACAGGCATATGACATTGGCGACTCTTCCGTTGCAGATACTGATCGTTGCGGTCAATGCGATGATCTTTGTCTACATGTATATGACCGTATTTCGCGGAGGCTTTGCTAAGCTTGATAAAGGCCTGGTTAAGGGAGAGAAGGTACAAGTAAATTTCACTGATGTAATAGGGATTGATGAGGCAAAGAATGAGTCTTGGGAAGTTGTCGAGCTTATTAAAGACCGGCGACGACTCCACCAGATAGGGGGCAAGATTGTTAGGGGTATACTTATGACGGGTCCGCCTGGCTGCGGTAAGACATATCTCGCCAAGGCCATAGCAACTGAGGCTGGAATTCCGTTTATATCTATGTCTGCCAGTGAATTTACTGAAATATTTGTAGGTGTTGGCGCAAGCAGAATGAGGAAATTGTTTAAGAAGGCGCGACGATTAGCAGAGGCGCATGGTGGCTGCATTATTTTTATAGATGAACTTGATGCGGTCGGTAGAAAGAGGTCTTTCAGCTATCTTGGCGGCGGCATGGAGACAAACACAACACAAAACCAGCTTCTTGTCGAGATGGATGGGCTAAAGGAGAAGGAGCAGAATGTTATAGTTATCGCCGCGACAAACGCTCCCGAGGGAGAACTCGATGATGCCTTGAAGCGTCCGGGAAGATTTGACAGAAAGATCTATATCGATAAACCCAACCTTGAAGGCAGAGAGCAGATATTCAATTATTACCTGAGTAAGGTCAAGTTTGATAAATCGATTGTTGTATCAAAACTCGCGAAGCAAGCGGTATACAAGAGCCCGGCGGATATAATGAATATTGTCAAAGAAGCGGCTCTTATTGCTACAAGAAATAAGAGAGACGTCGTTACACACAAGGATGTTAGCGAGGCCATGGATAGAATAGAGCTGGGTGTAAAACATCGCAAATTTATGACACCTCAAGAGAAGGAGATGACCGCATTTCATGAGTCAGGACACCTTGTAGCTCTTTATCTTATACATCCGACCGACGATGTTTTTAAAGCTACTATTATATCTCGAAAGGGCATGCTAGGTATGGTGCAGCATCAGCCTAAAGAAGAGCTCCACACCAAGAGTAAAGAGTCATACTTGGGCGACATGAGAGTATCGCTAGCCGGATATGTAGCGGAGAAGATAAAATACGCTACGACCTCCAGTGGAGTTTCCTCAGATTTTAAACATGCTATGGCTATCGCCCATGCCATGGTCTGGAACCTGGGAATGGGAGGGTCGAACTATGTAGGTGACTATTCTGTTATTCCGCCTACTGAGCTCGCGGACGCAACTAAGGATAGATTAAACATAGAGACACAAAATATTATTCAGGGCTGTCTTAAAGATACAGAAGAACTGCTGCAGAAGGAATGGAATATAGTAGAGAGGTTTGTAAAAGAGCTTCTTGAGAAAGAAGAGCTCGATTATGATGAGATAGAGAGCATATTTAAGGAGTATGGTAAGAGTCATACAATAAAGAATGAAGAATAATCTGGTTATTGCCCTTTCCGTTCTTTTTATACCGGTCTTGATAGTATCATGCGCTCCTGCGCCATCATATCCAAGAGAGAAGATAGTAGAAGCGGCAAAAGAGCTCTGTAAGAAAGAGTATGGCGTAGACGTAGAGTTAGAGATTATCGGAACTACGCTAGGAGTGCGAATCCCGCTTGAGGGGCTCTTTGATAAAGAAACGCTTCAGATTGTCCCAGAGGCATTTGGTAAAGTCGATGGTGTAATGCTTAGCGTATCACGAGTGGCATTAAGCAGTGATAGGTCTATCGATTTTTATACTGTAATTACTTATGATAAAGATGTGCCAGGCACTGAAGTGATTATGACAAGATATGTTCCGGATCTGCGTAGATATGTTTATGGAGATATATCACGTGGTGAATTTGCCAAGCGCATGATCTTTGACGTACGCTTTAACCCGCAAGGTATAATAGATGCATGGCTTGGCGGTTTTACTTTAGAAGAGACAAGTCTGGATCAATTTATCTGTGAGCAGGCTTCTCGTCGTATAAGCAGTGAATTCAAGGAGAATAAAAAATTATCAAGTAAATTTAAGATAGCCTCAGCAAGCATGGTTTTAGAAAATGAGGAATTTAAGCTTACTGTTGATATCATCAGAGATGGCGCGCGCATAAGCGAGCTTATACATGGAACAACATGGCACGAGAAGGTTCTTGATATATGTTTGCAGAAAATATCACACGTGATACATGTGTATGACTTTAAAGATTTCAAAACTATCTCTGCTCATAATAAATTTGATAATAAGACCAAAAAAATTACAAAAGAAGATATCAACAGTAAGCTTAAATTCCTCATTTTCTAAAAC
>JBHPDT010000052.1:0-13814 GCA_042577545.1 Candidatus Omnitrophota bacterium
CTTCTTTAAGATCTTATGATTCATGCTATGTGACCCGATGTCCATCCCAGCGCCCTGCATCAATCGCGCCTGAGCCCAGGTAATCCTATTCTTCTTTCCTACGTCATTAACAACTAGAAAGAAGAGGCCGCTAAATCCAAACTCCCTGAGAATAGGTAACGCTCTCTCATAGTGGCTAATATGTCCGTCATCGAAGGTAAGAAGTACGGGATTATCCCCCAGCCCGTCGAGCTTCTCCATATTTACAAACTTCATAAACGCGTCCAGGCTGACCGGCGTATAGCCGTTATCCTTTAGATAGCTCATCTGTTTTCTGAAGGCCTCAGGAGTAACGTTGTAGAACTTCTCCTCTTCATAAACCCTGGGCGAACCTTCAGGCTCAATAGAATGATACATTAAAACCGGCACTCTCTTAAACATTAACTTGTCCTCTCGTAAACCGTTCGTCATTGCTAATCCTGAAGTAGGAGCCGTCTCTGACGGCGAATTTAAGAATTTATCGCGGCCAGAGGCCGCTCCTACGTCATTTATAATGACCCTTCATGAGCAATCTCAATACTGTTCAATCGCTCAATAGCCTCAGCAATCTCTCTTCTATAATTCTGCAGCATCTTTGCATCTCTGGTATACGAAGCCATTGATCCTACTATATAATCAGGTATCTCTAATAAATCTTCTCCCTTTATAATCGCTTCATGATTACGCAAGTCAGGCCTCGATTTTAAAAGACCGTCTATCTTCGCAGACAAAATAGATAGATACTCATAATCCTCTATTCCGTCTCTCAATACATAAAGACGTAGTGATGGTACCGGCCCCTTTGACTCTGGATAGAATAAAAACCCATTCCCATTCTGCTTCCATTTTGTATTCATCGGATTCTTCCAGACATCCCCGTTCCAGAAATTTACACTCCAGTATAAAAGTCCGGTTACATCGTACTTCCACCCCATCCAAGGCAGTATCCTATATGCCTGCGCGGGAAAATCTATAGCAAGGTTCGGAAATGGCGGATGCGGGCCTGAGACATAGATCCATAATTCCTTATCTAAATCCAGGTATTCTCTGGCAAAATCATAATCAAAAGCCCAGTTACGTATACAGAATATATCTATATCCTTGACCCACTCCTTGTATCGCTCTGGATCCTCCATCTGCCCAAGGCAGACCATGTTCTTCAAATCTGGATCAGCCCTATGTATTAAGGAGGCGACCTTAGATACATTCTTATCACCAAAACCAGGCTCATCATATGTATAGATATAGGCCTTATCCATCCAGTTGTTTCTTTTTAGGTGCGCAGCTAAATTTTTGTAATAATCAACAATGCCTTCAAGTTTTTCGGACTCCTTAGGCCAGTTATTGTTAAAGCTTCCGCCGTATTTACCTATGGCAAACGCGCTTATCCCCCCATCAAGATATCTGCTTATCCTCTTCTGGAAAGAATGATCGGCATTATCCAGATTTAATATTGGTGAAATCTTAAATTTGAGCATCTGCTGATGATACTCTTCCATAAGTTGTTCTATTCTTGTATTATAACGGGTATCATCCTCTTTGTACCCCCTAGGGTAAACCATTCTCATTCTGCTCTCATATAGATCAAATGCTGTTTTAAATGATTGCCTATCTGGGAGGCTAAAACCAAAGACATTGACCTTCACAGAAAGCTTCTTTGCCTTTGCATTTTCAGGTGAAATTATAAGTTCACCTTCATAGATACCTTCTTTTGTATTTTTAGGAGCATAGAAAGTCAGCCATAGAGGCTTGATCCCATCCTTCTTTAATGAAAAGAGTTTATTCTTAAGCAGCGGGTCAGGCCAATATCCGGTTCTTTCAACATCATAATCAGGTTTTTTGCACTTTACATATTCAACAAGTCTGCACTCAATCGTATTCTTATCTATCTTATTGCCTGAGTTCTTCTCTGTCAGGTCACTCCACTGGACAGATATATTCTTTAAATCCTTCTCTGATCCATAAAGAACTACCTGGGTGGATTCATGTTCATTTCCAGCAATAGAAATCTCAATGCCGCTTGCTTCTTTTAGAAGCTTATGGGAATCAGGAAAGACCTTAGTAAGACTGCTAAGAACAGCTGTTGAATATGTTAGTGATGGATCAATATTTCTTACTTTTACCTTTACCTCTTCCACAGCTTTCGGTTTTTCTGCAGGTTTGTGCGCTAAAGCTGAGAACGCAAAAGGTACACTATATAGAAATTCATTAGGACGGCCATATGTAAGTTTCTTATATATCATGCCATGATGAAGTCTATCCTCTGCCTTTATGCTGCTTTGAACAAACTGGTTAAGATATTTCTCTGAAAAAGCTCGATACTTGTTATCGCCGGTCAGCCAATATGAGTATGATAAGGCATCAAAGTATGGCCTGTAATTTTCATTTATCATAAGATAGTCTGTTCCCCTGACAATAGCGTCCGCGACAAAATCATCTTTAGTGTTTATGTGATAATGTATCAGAGCAGGTATCGTATATGCGCTCATGTATGCTCGTTGCGGAGAACCTACCCACTCATTATCTAGCGGATTGTATGTATCGGTCCAAAACCCTTCCTCATCCTGACCAGCAACAAGCAGCCTTGCCCATTTTTGCGCTGATCTCATATATTTCTCATCTTGCGTTGACTCATAAAGAAGTATCTCTCCCCATAATATATTAGATATAGCCCTTTGTGGAGCCTGATCAGGATGGCGTGTATATGTAATGGGTTCCTGCAGGAAGAATGAGCCTGACTCTTTCGCGATCTCAAGAGATCGTTCATTACCTGTTAAATAATAGTAGAGCAATAAACCATATATATTTGTATGCGTAGCCTCCTCATTGCGTCCGCCCCAATGATCGGTATTGTGTCTATGCATGGAACCAACCTGGCTTACCTCATCATCAAGAATGCCGCTTATTCTGGGATCGTTCTTGATTGTGTTGTAATGGCATGTATCAACATCCATGATATGCCTTGCAAGGTTTTCACCAAAATCAAAATATTCACGTTTTCCTGTTCTTATGTATTGAAGGAAAGCGCCTGAATGAAGGCCCGCAGACTCACAATTAAACCATCCCCACCTGCCCTCAGGATGCCAGCCCCAGGAATTATAGGTCTTATCATAACCATCTTTCCTATACCATGATAATGTATCACCAAAATTTAGCATACCATACCAATTATTCTTTTTTGGCTGATACTGGGCCCAGCCAAATAGGGTGCTAAGTGTAATCTCTGGATCATAAAATTTCTTCTTATCATATTCTTTTAAGCCGCCCAGAACTGTTGTAGCCCCAACCCACTTGGAGTCAGGCCTCATATGAATAGGATTAGTGAGTGATCTTACCATCCAGTCCACCATATTATAATCTAAGTCGGGCTTATGAAAATAGAGATACATCTCATGAGTCTTAGACAAGCCAAAGGCACTTCCCCTTGCAGCTGCCCCAGGCCCAAAAGCATCCTCTGTTGTTCGAAGATCAAGCTCACCCGCCTCTTTAGGCCATATCTTAATATCTATAAGGTTATGATCCCTATCAATTGAAAAGCCTTTTGGGTACTGCTGCCAGAAATGCCTAACAGCCGCGGTTACGCCAACATCATCGCCCTTTAGATCGATCCATCCATGCGCTTTTTTTCCTTCTACCAGATTGCTGTCACCTCTTCTTAATAATTCAAATAAGTTATCTTTTGCCTGAAAAAGCTGGGCACCGGAAGCCATGCTATCTGAAAAAACCTTGCCATCTACCCCAAAGGCGTAAGTTCTATTGCCCTTAATCTCCTGTGGCATAAGAATACCCACCTCCTGTATAGTCTCGTTCTTAGGTAGTTTGAGTCCGTTATATCTTGAATAATATCTATTCTCCGGATATCCGGTATATATAAAGGTATGATAGATTCTAAAATATGATTTTTCTCGAAATGCCTCTAAACGCAGGATATATTTGCAAAACTTTTCACCATCCTCAGCAACAAACCAACCGCTTCTTTTAATACCTACTCGTTCTGTGCCATCGTTCTCTATCTCAAGAAGAGGCCCCTTATCGAGCGAGGCAAGAAATCTCTTGTTTCTATGAACAATATACATATCTCCTTTTTTAGAGACTAGCTCATCAGGAGTAAATGCCTTATCGCCATTCTTATCCCAATAGACATTACCTAAAAGATCGAATTTCTCCTTACTCATTACAGCTTTTAGGGGTCCGGATGTTAGAATAAAGTTGCCACCCTCATGTGAAATATTCAATCGAGACTTTGGTAAAATCTTTTTAACATCAGGGCCATATTCTATATTCACACTATCATCACCCTTGCCTGAAGCATTGACCTGCGCGTCAATAAGCAACCATTTGATACTATTATCAGGCCAAAGGGCTGTGGGTTTAGCCTGGAACTGAATCGGATTGCCATCTTTACTGATTATCCTAACTTTATCACTTGATCTAAGCTCACCTCTCGCAAATGGCATGCCTCCGGTTGCTGGCGATGAGACCCGTCCGATCTCAAGTGGATTTGACAATATAGCAGGGAATTGAATTATTGATGTAGGCTTTGGGTTACCCTTCATTACGCGATACTTTTCAACATCCTTCTCAAGCAGATACGCGAACTTGCTATTCCCCCCGTCATTACCAAACGTAGGAGCGGTCTCCTGACCGCGAAGCTTGCCCCGTACCCAACGTGGTACGGGGTCATTACGAGTCCCAAGCGAGGCAAAAGAAGTACCAGCCCCCTTCTTCACATTCCGCTGACCACTAACTCCAGCGCGCGTACTACCACCACCCCTATTCTCTAACCTCACATTATCAATATAGATCGTAGCTTCTTTCTTCGGCTTCCATCTGAACAGGTTCAACTGTCTAATCTGGCTTATATCTAAAGACGCCTTGAGCTCCGAAAGAAATATCTTCGCTGTATACCACTTTTTGGATGGCGCGTGTATATCCCTCTGAAATGTTTTACCATGCTTATCGCGTATCTTAACAAGGATTCTCTCCGCATTACTCTGCGTATTGTATAGATCAATTTTAAGATGACTATATCCTTCCCAATCGCCATACCTCCTGTCATTGCTCAGGAACGACTCAATAGCAATCCTGCTAACCTCTACATTGCCGGATAATACAGTTTTACCAGAATGTTGACCACTTGTTGCCATAGTATCAGTTATAAATATGTCACTATTGCCAAGATCCCATTTTTTAAGATCCACGTCAGATTCAAAGTCACACAACATAAAGAGGTTGTCATCCTTAGTTATCGGACCCTTTATAAACCCGATACCTGAGGGCATCTTTATCTTGACAACTTTCTTAAAAACAGCCGGGCCTTTCCCAATAAGAATACCGATCATAAGACAGCCTGCCGCAACACCAACAACAAGCCCTGTGCTCGGCTTTATCTTGATCTTCTTAAGATATCTCTTGATAAGATCCAGGTATCTACCCGCAAAAAACGCCGCCGCGATTAAAACTATAAGAAAAAGCAGTTTCTTCATGTTTTTATTCCCCCGTCATTCCCTAGCGTAGGAGCCCTGCCTGCCGGCAGGCAGGGGCCTTCCGGCCGCGAACAAATCTTCCCGAGCGTAGGAGCGGCCTCCGGCCGCGATATATTATTTTTTTCGCCGTCGGAGACATTTTCTCTTTTTGTCATCCCCGCAACGTTTTTTGTCATTCCCATACCCACTTTCGTGGGTATAAACTTCAGTGGAATCCAAATACCATTCTGTCTAGATTCCCGCTTGCGCGGGAATGACAGCTCGCAGTAAATCCTCTCATGCTCCTTAACCATCTTATCTATTGTAAACTTCCCAATAAACATCTCCCTGGAGGCCTCTCTCATTATCCTGAGTGAATCCTCTCCCTCACCCATCAGACCATCAATAGCATCAGCAAGCGCCTTTGAGTCAGATGCAGGAACGAGTCTCCCATTGACTCCATCACTTATGCATTCGGAGTTGCCTCCAACATCTGTCGCGACTACGGGTAATCCTATAGCCATTGCTTCAAGTATAGCAACTGAGAGCCCCTCTCTCGTTGATGGGACAACCAGGAGGTCTATGGCATTTAAGATATCACCTATATCATCTCTAAGGCCTAAGAACCTTACGTCCTCCTTGAGGCCAAGTTCATCTCTTACCTTTACCAGATCCTCTCTCAAAGGACCGTCACCAACTATAAGGGCTTCGACATCTTTGCGCTTTTGGCATATCTGTTTGAAAGCTCTTAAGAAATTCCCCACATCTTTCTGTGGTACAAGCCTTCCGATAACAGCTATGAGCTTCTTATCGCCAAAAAGACCTAGTTTCTCACGGAAGCTCTCTCTATCAGATGAGATACTAAGACCTGTTACATCAACTCCATTGTGACAAACAACGGACTTCCCATTCCTTAAACTGAGCTTACTGTCATAGAAACTCTTAACCTTTTCAGATACGCATATTAACTTATCTGTGCAAGGTAGCAGGATCTTATCCAATGTCAATTCAATCTTCCCCTTCCACTCGTCAACATTATGCTCTGTTATTGCGAGCGGCTTCTTACCAGCAAATATATTAGCTATGCGACCCCAAAGATTAGATGTGAACATATGCGTATGAATAATATCAAAATTGTATTTTGAGAATATCCTGATAAGCCTAAATAGAGCTATTATATCAACCTTCGATCTCTTATTAACAGTTATAACAGGTATACCCGCGTCATTGAGCTCATCTGAGACACTGCCTGCCTCATTTATGCATATTACATACGGCTCAAACTTACTCCTATCTATATTCTTAGCAAGGTTGATGACAACTCTTTCAGCGCCCCATGGCTCAAGCTGCCAGACTACATAAGCTATTCTCTTCTTAATTATATTTTTGACAAAAATATCTTTTAAATTTTCCACATTCTCATCAAGATCGAATCTCTTTGCCACCAGTTTATACCCATTTTCTGCCAGCTTCTGACCTAACTCATTGCTATGGGCAACTCTCTCAATGGCGTGCGCCAGGCTATCGGGATCTTGGTCATTGACTACAAGCGCTGTCTCTTCATTCCTCAAAACTTCAGGAAGGCCTGAAACAGCTGTTCCGATAACAGGGAGTCCCATCGCCATAGCCTCTAGTATAACGTTAGGTATACCATCTCTATCTTGATTTTTAGATATCACACAAGGCAGTACAAAAAGATCAGACTCTTTATAATAATTAATTACCTGTTCTTGCGCGCTGGTCTTAATAATCTCTACTCTTCTTTGTAGATTGTATTCTGCAACCAGCATATTGATCTCATCTCTTAAGGGTCCATCACCTATGATCTTAAGGCTAAAATTAATGTTCTTTATTTGTAATATAGCGCATGCCTTGATCAGATACTCAAAACCCTTCTGTTCAACCAATCTTCCGATAGATAATAGTTTAATGAAACGCGCAGGATAACCGCAACCCCCCTTTGGGTCCCTGACGCGGCTATCCTGCGCTTCCCTCTGAAACCATCGCTTCTCTAACCCATGGTAGTTTAGAAATACCTTATCTTCATTAAGCCTAAATCGCCTGATCAGATGCCTACGATTATAATCAGTGCATGTGACAATAAATTTTGCCCTTTCAAATTTCTCCCCCAGCATAGGTGTCTCGACAAATATATCAAACGCATGTGCTGTAATGCCATAAGGGATACCTGAGAATCTGCTAGCTATGTACGCGGAAGTTGAGGGAATATTTGCCCAATGCGCGTGAATATGCTTTATCTTCTGCTTCCTAGCAACACTCGCATAGTATACGCTCTTTGGAAATATCGCGGCAGACTGCCATAGAGACTTAAAATCATTAATACTCGCTAGCAGTACCTCAGATAGGATATTGATATATTTAAAGGGATTGCTAATAAATGAGATTATATTAGCCAAGATCACTTTCAAACTAAGGAAAAAAGGCTCATAATCTGTATCATTCATGAAAGGACGCGCGTCATCATGGATCACCTCATCCTTGCATGGCTTTAGAGAGAATATCTTAAATCTCATGCCAGCATCTCTCATAGCCTTAAACTCACGTAGAATAAATGTCTCATGTGTCTCCGGAAACTGCGATAATATAAATGCAATTTCTCCAGACGTAGGAGCGGCCTCTGGCCGCGAAATGGCATCCCCGAACGTAGGAGCGGCCTCCGGCCGCGAAATAGCCTCCCCAAACGTAGGAGCGGCCTCCCGGCCGCGAATGTTTACAAGCCGCGTATACAACTCCTGATACTCCCCAACCATCTTCTCTGACGTAAACTTAGACTTGATCACCTCATAACCACTCTTACCCATCTTCTCTCTTAAATCTTTATCATCTATCAACTTAATTATACCTTTAACCATAGCAGCTGAATCTTGGGGCTTTACGAGTAATCCAGTATCATTATCTATTACAGCTTCTGGGTTCCCGCCAACATCAGTTGCAACAACAGGTAGCCTATGCGCCATAGCTTCAAGGATCGAATTTGAGAAACCCTCAGAGATTGAAGAGCTCACATATATATCCATCATATTTAAATAGCTGCTTACATCTTTCTGTCTGCCCGCAAAGACCACGTTATCTTTTATGCCAAGATTTTCCGCATATTCCTCAAGAGATGACCTTAGGTAACCATCACCAACAAGTAGCAGCTTTGCATCTGTTCTGTGTTTGACAACATCAACCATAGCCTCAATCAAGTACCTGTGCCCTTTTATAGGAATTAGATTCGCCACGCACCCAACGACGATTCCGTCACTCCCGAGCGTAGGAGCGGCCTCTGGCCGCGAACAAACCTTCTCGAGCGTAGGAGCCGTCTCCGACGGCGATAAACTACTATTTTCGCGGCCAGAGGCCGCTCCTACGTCATTGGCCAAACCAATTCCATTATAAATCGTCACAATCTTCTCTGGAGTTATCCTCTCCTGCTTCATAGCAAACTCTCTAACCGCCTCAGAATTCGCGACAACCTTGCTGCATAATAGATTCGATATCTTATTTAGCATGACATGATGCCACCTCTTCCAATCCTCTATCTCTCTCTTAGCTGATATCCTAACATGTACCCCTGCAAAAAACGCCGCAAAAATCCCATATATGTTAGAACTGAATAAGAGCGTGTGAACAACATCCACCCTCTTAGATCGCATAACTCCTACCAGCTCAAGGAAAGCTGTTATTGCTCGCGGACCATATATATTTTGTAAGTTTAAACATAGAGGTTCAATACCTATTGACTTAAGCTCATCGATATGTGGCCCCTGATCTTCACCGCATATAGCGCAAACCATAGGCTCAAACTCATTCTTATCAAGCCCTCTTATCAGCTCTATTAAGCTTGTGGCTGTTCCACCTTTTCCAGGCGCCAGCTTATCTAATATGTAGAGTATCTTCTTCATTTCGTAGAAACGGCCTCCCTGAGCGTAGGAGCGGCCTCCGGCCGCGAATATATAACGTCCTTATACACCTCCACCAACTTCCCAACAATCACATCCCAGCTAAAATTCTCTACAATATGTTCTCTGGCATTCTTTGACATATCCGCTCTAAGCGTCTCATTTTTTATCAAAGATAGTATACTTTTAGCCAACGCCTCCGTGTTATTCTGTTCAATAAGCAGGCCTGTCTTGCCCTTAATAATGGTTTCAGGCAAGCCCCCCGCATTTGTCACAACAACTGGAAGGCCACATGACTGCATCTCAAGGGACGTAATATTAAGTCCTTCAGGAAAGACCGATGGCATGCATCCTACATCAGCTATTGAGAAGAACTGAGCGAGTTTCTTAGAGCCATACTCTGGCTCAAAGAGATAGACATTCTTCATCTGGCCTACCTGCTTCTTTATCTTTAGCGCATATTCCTGTGGCTCCTTATGCCAATATGAACCCATTGGACCTATAATAGCGAGTTGCGCATCGCTGATCTCATTATGAACCTTTTCGAAGGCATCTAAAAGTATATGTACACCCTTTCTTGGGTCTATCCTTCCCGCAAACAATATAATAGGCCCATCTTCAAAGCCATACTCTCTTCTAGCAACTTCTTTATCTGATGGCTTAAAGACATCAGTATCAACACCATTATATAGAGTTGATATATTATCCGTGGGTATACAAGAATAGTTCTCTAGTGCATGATTCTTAATAAAGTCGGAGCAGGTTATAATGGAATCTACCCTATCAAAGCCCTTCTTAAAAAGAAATTTATCTACCCTCTTAGCCATAAAGTTCCATCCATAATCCATATTATGAAGATGGAGCACATTTTTTGTACCATTATTGTAACTCCTAGACGCGCAGAAAACTGCCGCGGGCTGATTCTGATAATGGACTATATTGGGTCCAATATCCTTAATAAGCTTGCCTACTCTCTTATAATAAAACAATCCCTTTGCTAGCCTATCCACAGGGTAGCTTCCAATAATCTTTGGTATATCAACAAAGTGATAGTTTATGCCATCGTCTCTCTTTAATGCCTCTTCCTGAGCCTCTCTATCTCCTATGGATATGATATGAAGTTCAATTCCCGCGCCAACAAGGTGAATAGCAGTCTCCTGCATTATGCGTTCTATGGCGCCACCTTTAACAGGGGGCAGAGGAAGCGTATCTAAACCAACCATGCATACTCTCACTTTATCTTCCCCTCCTTGTGCAACTCTTTTGCCCTAAAGATAAGAGCTGTCAATATCCAAAAATAACTAGTAAGTTCGGTTGAATTTAGGCGTCCACCAAATATATTTGCTACAAGCAAGCCTCCAAACCCTCCCAGAAATCCCAGCGCCAGCGCCTTAACAAACTTATCAGTAACTCTATAATATAAGATACAAGCATTTATAAATATGATCAACAACACAAGAAGAAATATTATAAGGGTTGGCATCCCCATCTCAGCAGCGATCAATATATATGTATTATGCGCGTCCATAAAACCCACAGGGGCATAACTGCCAATTAGGTACGGGAACCCTCCATAACCTACACCGAAAAGTAAATGCTGCTTAATCATTACAGCCGCGCCTTTCCAAGCTAGGATACGTCTATAGGAACTCCTATCAACAACATCCTCAACATCTGTGGTAAAAACCCGGTCATTTCTAAAAGTCTGGCTCATTCTATAAGCAATGCCCTTTGGCAAAATTACAGGGTTTGCTAAAGCTATTACAAGAACCGCTAATCCAGCTGCAAATAGTAATTTGTTTTTAAAAAAAGCGATCGCTGCAGCGCCACCTAAAAAAGCAATATATCCGCCTCTTGAGAATGTTACCTGTATCCCTCTAAAACATACCATGAATGGCATTAATAAGAACCAATACCCGATCTTAGTCCAGTTAGATAACCAAAATCCTGCAAAGAGAAACATGTAGTATACAAAGAATGCTGCTAAATAATTAGGCTGATTCAATATTCCCCCTACGCGGGCTTTATCAAGGGTTGAGACTGTCCCTATGTTTATATAATCCTTCGCAGCCATTAGAGCTGCAGTAAAGACAACAAACATTATAATGATCGTAAGAGTCTTCATCTGGGCCTTTGTTCTAATGGCATTTTTAAATATAAAGAAGAAAAACATCGGAGTCAGCCATCTCTTAAGAGGGTAGATAAAAGCGCCTATATAACCTGTATCAAAATACATATTACCGCGGAATAGTGACATACAGCTTAAAAACATAAATAAGAGCAACGGAATATCAAGAGATGTGCGAGTATAAAACTTTTCATTCTTTGTAAGTGAATTAACCGCCCATGAAATTATGGCTATGATCGTTAATATGTTTGTAAAATTGACCGCCGTCATCGCGCCCGAGAAATCACCTGCGAGGATATTGCTAAAAGGTATGTAAGCTGCGGTTATATAGAGAATTACATCTACCCTACTAAGCGATGCCAAGAAAAGTCCGGCAACAAAAGATATACCCAGGAATAGTATGATATGCGACGGCATGGCTATATGCTTGTCTATCAGGAAAGCTAGCAAAAGCACGAACAAGCCTGATATAAGAAACAGAAGCTTGCTTGGCCCTTTTTCAGTAGTTATAACATCGGCAGTGCTCGGTGTGTACATATTCATCTTCCTCTTACTACTTGATCGATTAGATTTTCATACAATTCAATGGCCTTATTCCAACTATACTCTTGCTCAACAGCCTCTCTGGCCTTGCGCTCGATTGATCTTCTTGCGCCAACATCCTTAACAAGCTTTATAACAGATTTGGCAAAATCTTCATTTGTATCAGCCAACAAAATTTCATTACCTGACTTAAAGTTTAACGATCCCGCGCCAACTGATGTTGAGACAACAGCCTTACTCATAGACATAGCTTCTAATATCTTGTTCTTAACACCTGCGCCACTAAGCATTGGGCAGACTGACACGGTCGCCTTTGATATGTAGGGCCGTATATCATCTACTGTTCCGGTTACTGTAACCGCCGTATCAGCCGATAAATCCTGAATCTCTTTTGAGGGCTCAGCACCAACAACAAAAAGTCGCAAATCTGGAACCTCCTTCTTAATGGATGGCAGGATATCATTATAGAAGAATAATACAGCCTCAATATTAGGCTTAAAACTCATATGACCGGTAAAAACTACGCTTGGGAAATCTGTCTGATCATCGCCCTGTTTAGTGAAATATTTGGAATTAACACCATTGCATATTATATTAATCTTGTTTGTATTGTCGTCTTTAAAAAATATAGCACCATCAAGATCTGATACAAATATTGATGCTGAGCTCTTTGACACTATCTCTGTCTCATAGTTGAATATTCTTTTAGAAAGAAATTTATGGTATAACTTGTCTCCCAGCTTATTAGCCAACTTCTCCTTGCGCCTCTCATGCAGAGCAAAGGAATCTATAAAATCAACAATAATGGGCAACTCTTTGGAATCTATATATTGAGCAACAGTCGCGTCAAAACAGTGGATCAGATCAATGTTATATGTTTCTATCAGGTCATTGAGCTTTGAGGAAATATTTAGGTAATCCTGCTTAAATCTGACCTTCGCGTAATGCCATGGCTTCATATTAACCAAATTATGCAACTTACCGATCAGGTTATCCTTCATCTGTTGCTCTATTACATCAACGCTCTTAACATATTCGTTCGATCGCTTATAAACATCATTCTCTGAGGGCTTTTTTATGTAAACATAATGCAGCTGGTACTTTTTGGATAAACCTCTGAGAATATTTTCAACTCTCAGGGTTTTCCCTGAAAACTGCACATTTCTTGTTGAATAATCGATAACTAGTAAATTCATGCTTGCTGTACCTCGTACGGACGTTTTATTGACGTTCTTATTGAATCCAGCGGCCTCTTTAGCGATGGGCAGAGCATCTGGCTTTCAGCCATTAGTCTGACCATAAATAGAATATCTTCTTTCTCATAATAGAGCATACGCGCTAGTTTCCAAAGATGCTCAGCAAAGACCTCTTTTAGATCAGGGTATTTGTTAACTTCATGCTTATATTTCCTGAGGAGCTTGTATGTTTCGTATATCCAAAATGTATTAGATTGCCTTGTAAGGTTTGACCCATCTGACCTTATAATGTAATTGTAAAGTGGCTTATGGAGCACACCTAGCTTGTATTTGGCCTTTGCCATCCTGATCCAGATATCCCAATCTTCTCTTATGCGTAAATTTTCATCAAATCCACCGATATCTATGAAAGTCCCTCTCTTGGCAATGACTTTTGAGGGTCCACCTATATAATCACGATTTAAAAATAGATGGTATAAATCGTTTGTAGTCTCAAGCTCCTGAGGCCTTGTCTGGATTCAATAAGAACGTCAATAAAACGTCCGTACGAGGTACAGCA
>JBHPDT010000053.1:0-13702 GCA_042577545.1 Candidatus Omnitrophota bacterium
GTAAACAACAGAATAAAGGGAATAGAAAAGATGGCTCACCAACTCTCCGACCTTGTTGGAGAGGATGTGCGTATCGCCGTGGCTCATGGGAGAATGGCACCAAAGGAGCTTGAGCATATTATGCTTGAGTTTATAAGAGGTAATATAGATCTGCTTGTATCGACTACGATTATAGAATCAGGCATAGATATACCAAATGCTAACACTATCATAATAAATAATGCCGATAAGTTCGGATTAGCCGATCTATACCAGCTCAGAGGACGGGTAGGTAGGTTTAAGATAAAGGCATATGCGCTCTTCTTGGTACCAAAAGGTTATCTGCTAAGCGGGGTAGCAAGAAGAAGGCTTAGGGCTGTTGAGAGGTTCTCAGAGCTGGGAGCAGGCTTTAAGGTTGCTATGGAGGATCTTCAGATAAGGGGCGCTGGCAACATATTAGGAACTCAACAACATGGCTATATCGCCGCGGTGGGCTTCGATCTTTATTGTAGACTCTTACGAGATGTCATTAATGAGAGAAAGTCAGAATTACCTTGAGAATGAGATCATATTTGTGATACAATATGGGTTCATATTAGTATGTTAATTAGAAAGGAGCAGATACTATGAGTAAGTTTTTTATTTTGTTCTTGGCGCTGTGTGTTTCATTGACAGCTGGATGCGCCAAGAAACCCAAAGATGGTGTTGTGGCTACTGTAAATTCTAAGCCTATTACTATGGCTATGGTAGATGAGAGGATAGACAAACTACCAAAATATTATCAAAGCTTTGCCAGCCAGCATAAAAAAGAGGTGGTAGATGAGATAGTAATAGAAGAGCTATTATACGCAGAGGCAAAGAGGAGAAAACTGCATAAAGACCCAGATGTGAAGCAGCTAATCGATGATACCGTGCGAAAGATAATTGTCTCAAAGATAGTTGAGGATGAGACCAAAAAGAGCGCCCCAGTCTCTGATGATGATGTTAAAGTATATTTTCAGGATAACAAAGACAAATATATGGTACAAGAGATGGTGCGCGCTTCACATATTCTTACAAGCACTGAAGACGAGGCAAGGAAGGCTCAGGAAGAACTAAATCAGGGCGTAGATTTCGCAGAGGTCGCAAAGAAATATTCTAAAGATCTGACACGCGAGCGCGGAGGAGATTTAGGATTTTTTAAGAAGGACCAGATGATCCCGGAATTTGAGAAGGTATGTTTTGCTCTTGGCATTGGCGAGACAAGCGATATTGTAAAGACAAGGTTTGGTTATCATATAATTAAACTTACGGATAGAAAACCTTCTTCGTATAGAGACTTTAAGGATGTTAAAGAGGGAATAAGAAGTTCTCTTGATAGGGAGAGGCAGAGAGATAAGCTGGAAGAGTTCGCTAATGGCCTAAAGAAGAAGGCTAAGATAAAGGTATATGATAAGTATTTAACGCAGGAACCTGCTCCAGGCTTAGAGGGCATAATCCCAGGTGAGACTGAGGATACTGCCCCGGCTAAAGAAACGGTCAAATAGTATTATTAGCTATGTTTGGATTACTAATTATGAAAAATAATAAATATCTACTATTTATCTTTTCCATTATAATTACTATGGCCTTGCAGATCTTTACCCTTAATGCGGCCCAGGTAGTTGATAAGATCGTTGCGGTTGTCAATGATGAGATTATTACCCAGAGCGAGTTGCAGGAGTCGATGATTCCATTTGTTGCTGACTACAAGGTCAGGTATGGTGAGGAAGAATTGGCTGATAAGATTGATGAGGCTAGAAAAGACGCGCTTAATCGGCTTATCGAAGAAAAATTATTGCTTCAGGAGGCTATAAAGAGAGAGATAGCAGTTACTGATGATGAGGTAGCGGCCAGGATAGAGACTGTAAAATTAAGATTTAAGACAGAAGAAGAGTTTAATCATACTATGAAAGAGTCTGGTATTAGTATGATCAAGCTAAGCAAGAAATATAAAGAACAGATACAGATGAGAAAACTTGTTAATGGTTTGATAAATCAGAACGTTCATATTACGCCAAGTCAGATAGAAGCTTATTATAGGGGTCATCAGGATGCATTTTCCGCGCCAGATATGGCGAGATTCAAAGTCTTACAACTTAAGCCGAAGGCTGACAGAAACGTTGCTCAGACAGAGGCCTTGGCTTTGCAGATTCTAGAGAATCTCGGATCTGGTGAAGACTTTGATATGCTTGTGAAGAAACATTCGCAAGGACCGAATATTGATAAAGGTGGAGACATGAGTTATATGCCTATAGAAGGCATTATTAAGGAACTTAAAGACGTCATAGCAGAGCTAAGCCCAGGTGAGGTATCAGGCCTGATAAGGACATCCTCAGGTTTTAATATAATAAAACTCGTTGACAGAAGAGCGGCGCAGGTAAAACCACTTACAGAAGTAAAGGCCCTTATAAGAGAGAGGTTGTACCAGAGAGAATCAGAGCTCACATTAAGGGAGTTTATGGATAACTTGAAAGAGGATGCGTATATCTCAATTAAAGAGTAATCATAAACCTGTAGCAATAGTAACTATGGGTTATCCGGCTGGAATAGGTCCGGAGACAATAATCAAAGCATTGGCAAGCCCAAAGGTAAGAAGGCTTGCCTTCTTTTTAATTATTGGGGACGGTTCTGTTTTTAGTAAAGCGGCAAAATTAGCCAAGATAAATTTAAGATATAGAGTAATAAATACCGAAGAAGATATAAACTTTTCAAAGAGCAATATCTTGTTTTTTGATATGGCTAATCTTTCCAAGAAGAACTTTAAATTTTCAAAGTTTTCCGCCAATTATGGCAAGGCATCCATAGACTATATAAGCAAGGCGGTTTCGTTCTTAAAGAAGAAGATGGCAGATATACTTATTACCGGACCGATTCATAAACATGCAGCCCAACTTTCAGGATTCTCTTTCCCGGGCCATACAGAGTATCTAGCCAGCCTTACTGGTACCAAGGACTATGCCATGATGTTAACAGGTGGCCCTTTGAGGGTTATCCTTGCTACTACCCATATGCCTATCAAGGATGTTTCAAAGAGGTTGAAGAAGGATAGAATTACCAAGATTATCAGCATAGCTAATAGAGCGCTGAAGAGCTTTGGTTTTAAACGACCACGAATAGCTGTATGCGGCCTAAATCCTCACGCAGGAGATGGGGGTTTACTTGGGCGAGAGGATGATGCTATTATTGCGCCAGCTATTGCAGCTGCTAGACGTAAAGGAGTTAAAGCAAAAGGTCCTTTGGCCGCGGATGCTGTATTCTATGATATTATGAAGGGCCGCTTTGATGCTGTGGTCTGCATGTATCATGATCAGGGGCTAGTAGCATTAAAGATGATAGCGCGTGATACAGCGGTAAATGTAACCCTTGGCTTGCCTTTTGTGCGCACATCTCCAGGGCATGGGACCGCTTTAGATATAGCAGGAAAAGGCATTGCTGACTCAGATAGCATGAAAGAGGCAATATTAACAGCAGTATCTCTCTTTAAACGCAGATAGTATGTTAAATTCCCGCCAGATAAAGCAGATAATTCAAGACAACTCTTTATATATAAACAAGAGATTTGGCCAGAATTTTCTAATTAATGAGAAGATTAGTGATAAGTTGATAGCTTCCTGTGATATACGCGAGGATGATGTAATTCTAGAGATTGGCCCGGGCTTGGGAGCCTTAACAGAGGCTATCCTGCCTCTGTGCAAAAGAGTTATTGCGATCGATAAAGACAGGGGCTTATCAGGGATTCTAACAAAAACTTTTAGCAGCTGCAATAATTTAGAAGTTATTAACAAAGATATTCTTAAGGTCGATATACCATCTATTTGTCATAGCGAGTCTCAGCAGTGGCGAAGCGACCGAGGACGTAATGTCCGAGGAAGTGCCGAACCCACCGGGTTCGGCCAATCTCAACAAGAGTGCCGTAAGAATAAGCTAAAGATTATCGGAAACCTTCCATACTATATCACCTCCCCCATTATATTTCATTTACTAGAGCATAAACGATATATTGATTCTATATATATTACTATTCAAAAAGAGGTTGCCAAGAGAATCGTAGCCCAACCAGGATGCAAGGATTACGGAGTATTAACTTGTGGTGTTGGCTACCACTGTAAACCTGAGATATTGATGAATATACCAAAGAGCAGTTTTTATCCTCAGCCTAAGGTAGACTCTTCATTCCTTAAACTCGATATCCTAAAAGAACCATCTGTAAATGTAGAAGATGAAGAGCTGTTATTTAAGATAATAAGATCAGCCTTTAACCAACGCCGTAAGACCCTCTTCAACGCCCTATTAAACAGCGCTTACTTACAAATAAGTAAAGAAACCCTGACTCAAGCTTTCAGTAAAACAGGCCTGGATCCAAAGATAAGAGGCGAGACCCTGAGCCTCCAAGACTTCGCTAAGTTTTCAAGCGCGATCTCTTAGGAATTGATCTGTAATTTTCTTTACAATAATCATACTTTATGTTATTTTATGTATTAATATATACTAAACCTAAAACAAAAAGGAGGTCTAGTATGAATAGAGTTGTTACGTTATCTATTATCTGCCTAATGATCCTACCAAATTCCTCATTTGCGCAATCGGTTTCAAAGAGTACAATTGATGACCAGATAGGGGCGGAGGTTACTGTCTACAACAGCAATCTGGGGCTAGTGAAGGATACTAGAAAGATCGCCCTGCCTGCTGGTGAGGGTGAGCTCAGATTTATGGATGTTGCAGCATATATTATGCCTGTTACAGTGCATGCGAAAAGCCTAAAAGATCCAGAGAGTTTTAGTATACTTGAGCAGAACTATGAGTATGATCTGATAAATTCAGAAAAGCTACTTGACAAGTATGTTGGCAAAAGGATTAAGATAGTTGATTGGAATAAGTATCAGGATAGAAAAGAGGTGGTTGAAGCAGAACTCTTGAGTAATAACCAGGGTCAGATATACAAGATAAATGATGAGATCTTCCTTGGCCATCCCGGATACAAGGTGCTTCCTGAAATCCCTGAGAACCTAATAGCAAAACCAACCCTTACATGGCTCTTTAGTAATAATATAGGAAAAGTCCATGATATAGAGGTCTCATATCTTACAAGTAATATAAGTTGGGTGGCGGACTATGTCTTAGTGCTTAATAGCGATGATACATCTTCTGATCTATCTGGGTGGGTCAGCTTAGATAATAAGAGCGGTACAACTTATAAGGATGCGAAATTGAAGCTTGTTGCAGGTGAGATCCATCGCGCGCCAATCAAGGCATTTAGGGGAGATTACGCCCAGGAAAAGATGTCTATGGCAGCTGATAATAGATTCCAGGAAAAATCATTCTTCGAATACCATATATATGATCTTCAAAGGCCAACTACCATAAAGAATAACCAGACAAAGCAGGTAAGCCTTCTTAAAGCAAGCAACGTTGCCATAGAGAAGGAGTTTCTCGTTTATGGCATAAGAAGTTATTTTAACAGTATGTGGCGGCAACAAAATCCAAAGCAACCGGTGAGCGTATATGTTAAATTTAAAAATGAAAAAGATAATAATTTAGGCATGCCTCTGCCTGCTGGCACTATTAGACTCTATAAGGAAGATGAGGATAAGAGTCTTCAGTTTATTGGAGAAGATAATATTGAGCATACACCTAAGGACGAGGAGGTTAAGCTTAAGGTTGGCGAGGCCTTTGACGTAGTTTGCAAGAGAAAGCAGACTGATTATAGGAAGTTGAGCACCCAGTTATTTGAGACAGAATGGGAGATAGTCCTGCGAAACCATAAGAAAGAGGATGCGAGCATCGGTTTAATAGAGCCGCTTTTTGGAAATTGGCAGGTAGTATCAAATAGCCATTCGTATGAAAAAGTGGATGCTCATACTATACGATTTAATATAAGTGTGCCTAAGGATGGCGAGGTCAAGGTCACCTACAGAGTTAGGGTTGGGATATAATCTAAAAGATGAATATTAAGAAGGATGTAATTAAATACGTTGCTAATCTTGCAAGGCTTAACCTTAAGCCTGAGGAGGAAGAGCTATTTGCAAAACAGCTTAATGATATCCTCTCGTACATAGAGAATTTAAATAAGGTTAATACAGATAGCGTTGACCCTATGAGCCATGCTGTTTCAATGGGAAATGTTTTCAGGCAGGATAAGGTTAAGGATTCACTTAATACCAAAGACGCTCTGAATAACGCGCCTGATAAGAAAGATGGGTTCTTTAGGGTGCCGAAGGTGATTGAGTGACCATAGTAACCAGAAACCAGTAACCAGTTACCAGAAGATGAAAAAACTAAATACATTAACAGCGCATGAACTAAAAGATGGAATAGAAAAAGATAATCTCTTGGCATCTGAGATTGCGCAGTCTATCATCCAGCGTTATAAAGAGGCGGATAGCAAAGTCAATGGCTTTGCGCATTTTGATGAACAGGTTTTAACCCAAAAAGCGGATCACCTTGATAATAATAGCCAGAAAGGCTCCCTGTCTAAGATCCCGGTTACAATAAAAGATAACATATGCGTAAGAGATGAACTTACTACATGTTCTTCAAGGATCTTAGAAGGATTTAAGCCGCCATACGATGCAACGGTTGTTACTAAGCTAAAAGAATCTGGAGCGCTCTTAACTGGAAAGTCGAATATGGATGAGTTCGCGTTTGGTTCATCATGTGAGACATCCTGTTATGGGCCGACAAAGAACCCTTATGACTTAGAGAGAATCCCTGGCGGCTCAAGTGGCGGCTCTGCCGCGTTGGTAGCAGCGGATGAGACTATACTTGCCTTGGGTTCTGATACAGGAGGTTCTATTAGACAGCCCGCCGCGCTCTGCGGTGTTGTTGGAATGAAGCCTACGTATGGCAGGGTCTCAAGATATGGTCTTATTGCTTTTGGCTCAAGCTTAGATCAGATAGGACCGCTTACAAAAGATGTTACAGATGCTTCCCTTCTTATGAATATAATATCAGGCTATGATCCCATGGATTCAACTTCTGTTGATCTGCCTGTGCCTGATTATACCAAGTCCTTAACTAAGGAAGTAAAAGGTTTAAAGATAGGCCTCCCAAAAGAATACTTTATAGAAGGGCTCGACAAAGAGGTCAAAGATAAGGTCGATGCAGCTATTGGTTTACTGAAGGATCTTGGTGCTGAGTTTGTCGATCTTTCTTTGCCGCATACTGAATATGCGGTGAGCGTCTACTATATAGTTGGATGCTCAGAGGCGTCATCAAACCTGGCGCGCTTTGATGGTGTTCAATACGGCTTAAGAAGTAAAGATAGTTCTCTGCTGGATATGTATAGGAATACAAGAGAACAGGGTTTTGGAGCGGAAGCAAAGAGGAGAATCATTCTTGGTACATATAGCTTAAGCAGCGGTTATTATGACGCGTACTATCTTAAGGCGCAAAAGGTCAGAGCTTTAATAAAAAAGGATTTTGATGAGGCATTCAAAAAGTGCGATATCTTGCTGACTCCAACTTCACCTACGCCGGCATTTAAGTTGGTTGAGAAGGCCCAGGATCCGCTGCAGATGTATCTTTCAGATATATTTACAATACCAGCTAATTTAGCAGGCATTCCAGCTATTTCACTTCCTTGCGGATATAGCAATAATGGATTACCTATAGGCCTGCAGTTTATGGCAAAGGCATTTGATGAAGAGACTATCCTGAGAGCTTCGTATGCTTATGAGCAGAATGCTAAATGGGAGCGGGTGAAACCAAAATTGTAGCGTATTGCGTATATCGTATTGCGTATTGCGTGTCGCGCAATACAAGGAAAAACATGTAAAAGTCACCAGGCGCAATACGCACGACGCAATACGCACGACGCGACAATGGATAACATGTATAAAACAACAATAGGACTCGAAATTCATCTTCAGCTAAGCACAAAGACAAAGGCCTTCTGTGGTTGTCTGAATAAATTTGGACAAGATCCGAATACTTCTGTATGCCCTATATGCCTTGGATTTCCAGGATCGTTACCTGTTTTAAATAGGGAATATCTAAAGTCCGCTATTAAGGTTGCCTTAGCTTTAGACTGTGATGTTGCTGATAGGATGAAATTTGATAGAAAGAACTATTTTTATCCAGATCTCCCCAAGAATTTTCAGATATCCCAATATGATATGCCGCTGGCAAAAAATGGTTTCGTTGATATCGAAGTAGAGGGCCAAAAGAAACGCATAGGCATAACTCGCGTGCACATGGAGGAGGATGCTGGAAAACTTATCCATGATGAGAATAAGCCCCACAGCTATGTCGATTATAACAGAACAGGAACCCCTCTTCTTGAGATAGTGAGTGAGCCCGACATAGAGACTCCTGATGAGGCGTATGCGTATCTTATTACTCTTAAGGCTATTCTCGAGTATCTTAATGTCTCAGACTGCAATATGCAGGAAGGATCCCTGCGGTGTGATGCCAATATATCTATCAGGGCGCCTGAGCAGAAGGAGTTAGGCGTTAAAGTCGAGCTAAAGAATATGAATACCTTCAAAGGCGTTAAGCAGGCATTAGAACATGAAGAAAAACGTCAGGCAAAGATGCTATCTTCCGAAAAGGAGATTATACAAGAGACAAGACTTTGGAATGAGAATAAGGGCGTATCAGAATCTATGCGCAGCAAAGAGGAGGCGCACGATTATAGATATTTTCCAGAGCCAGACTTAGTTCCATTTAATATTGAGAGCTCTGTAATTGATGATATAAGATCCACGCTTCCTGAGATGCCAACAACTAAACGTCAAAGGTTTATTGATGAGTATGAGATATCTGAGTATGACTCGTCTGTGCTTGTTTGCGATAAGGCTATGTCAGAATTTTTCGAATCCTGCCTAAAGCTCTATGATAATCCTAAGAATGTGGTAAACTGGCTTATGGGAGATATCTCAAAGTATATTAATGCCAATGATCTGGAGTTTAAGAACCTTGGCATTACACCAGAGAGATTAACTCAGATGCTACAGCTTATAGATAGTAATGTGATAAGCGGAAAGATAGCAAAGAGCGTGCTTGATGAGATGCTATCTAGCAATAAATCAGCCACTGATATAGTGGAGGCAAAAGGTTTAACGCAGATCAGTGACGAAAGCGCCATAGCCCTGCTGGCTGATGAGGTTATTGATGAGAATCAGAAAGTTGTAAGTGATATATTATCGGGTAATGAGAAGGCGCTCGGTTTTTTAGTTGGGCAACTTATGAAGAAGACTAAAGGCAAGGCAAACCCGCAATTAGCGAACAAACTTTTAAAAGATAGCATAGAGAGACACAGGGGATGAGAAGAAGATTATTAAGCCTATTATTAATTTTTTCTGTTATAGGTACTATGCCCGCGGTATCCTTTGGCGCTAAAGAGACTTCCGAAGAAGTTGCGATTAAACAGATCTCAAAGGATGAGATATTTAGTGAACTTGAGTTGTTTGCAGATGCTATAACGCTTATAGAGGCAAACTATGCTCAAGAGGTTGAGTCTAAAGAGTTAATTTACGGATCATTAGATGGTATGCTATCGTCGCTGGATTCTCATAGCTCTTTTCTTAGGCCGGATGATTACAAGGAGATGCAGACGGACGCTAAGGGTGAATTTGGAGGAGTTGGCATCAAGATAACTTTGCGCGATAAGATAATAACTGTTGTTAGTCCTCTTGAAGGTACGCCCGCCTACAAGGCTGGTGTCGCGCCGGGCGATAGGATAATAAAGATAGATGGTGAATCTACCAAGGATTTTACGCTTGATGATACTGTTAAGAAGCTTCGCGGCGCACCCGGAACAAAGGTAAAGATCACTGTGTTAAGGGAAGAGGAGGAGAAGCTCTTAGACTTTACTCTTAAACGCGCGATAATAAAGGTGACAGCTGTTAAGAACGCGTTGATCCTGGATGACGATATAGGGTATGTGAGGATAACGGATTTTCAGCAGCATACTGGAAATGATCTTGCAATTTCAATAAAAAAATTACTAAAGCAGAAGATGAGATCACTTATCTTAGACTTAAGAAGTAACCCAGGAGGTCTCTTAAGCGCGGCAATTCTTGTTTCAGAGAAGTTTCTTAAGAGAGGTGACAATATTGTTTCAACTAAGGGCAGAATCAAAGAGCAGAATATGGATTTTAAATCCAAGGTCTTTATGCCATATAAAGATTTTCCAATTACTATTCTTGTAAACAAGGGGTCTGCCAGCGCGGCTGAAATAGTTGCCGGGGCTCTAAGGGATAACAAGAGAGCGCTTCTGGTTGGTGAGAAGACCTTTGGCAAGGGGTCTGTCCAGACTGTTATACCTATGAATGACGGTTCTGCTTTAAGACTAACCACAAGCCACTATTACACCCCTTCCGGAAATGTTATTCATGAACGCGGCATTGCCCCTGATGTAGAGGTTAAGAGGGCCCGTCAAAAAGATAAAGATAGCAAGGAAGAAGATGCAGAAGAAGAAGAAGAAGGCAAAAAGGAAGAGATTGAAGAAGGAGACAAAAGAAAGGAAGAGAAGAACGTATCTATAAAGGAGAGATTGCTTAAGGATAACCAGGTTCAGGCAGCTATAGAGCTCTTAAAAGATAGAGATCGCTACGCTTCTCTTTTGAAATAGCCTATGAAAAAAAGAATAGTTTTAATGGTAGTTTTTTTAGCAATTATATTTGTTGCGCTAGGTATTCTATTTTCTATTAATAAAAAAGAGCCCCTTCAGAAGGAAGAAGTACATATCTCTCCAAAACTCATACACAAAGTCGCTATAGTGGTTGACGACTGGGGTTACAATATCAACAATATTGAATTGATGCGCACTATAGATGTAAATCTGACTATATCAATATTACCGAACCTGCCGCATTCAAAATGGATAGCCCGCAATCAGAAATTTTTTAAAGGTATTAGAGAGATAATTCTTCATATGCCCATGGAACCTGAAAACGAAAATCTAAGCCTTGAATCAAACACACTTCTTACTGCCATGGACAAGGAGGAGGTAACATCTCTATTGAATGAAGCTATCGATTCCCTGCCTTATGCAAGTGGAATCTCAAATCATATGGGTTCTGAGGCAACAAAGGATGCGAAGCTCATGAGCTCTGTTATGGAAGTGTTGCAGGAGAGAAAGCTATATTTCTTAGACAGCATAGCTGTACCAAAGACAGCTTGCGAGAAGATCGCTAAAAATTTTGAAGTCAAATTCGCGCAGAGAGACGTTTTTTTGGATAATATTGATGACGAAGGATATATCACCTCTCAGTTTGATAAGTTAATAGAGAAGGCCCGCAAAAATGGTTCAGCGATCGGTATTGGCCATGACAGACATACGACCCTGGTTGTTCTCAAGAAAAAGACAGATGAGCTAAAGAACAGCGATATTGAATTCGTGTTTGTATCGGATCTTACAACGAGTATGTAGCAACCAGAAACCAGTAACCAGAAACCAGAAGATACCAGATACCAGAAAAAGCATGTCTAATAACCGATCTGGTTACTGGCAACTGGTTACTGGTTACTATTAGATAACCCCTATATAGCCTATGATAATACTCGGTATCGAAACCTCATGCGATGAGACTTCTATCGCAATAGTCGCGGATGGCAGAAAGATTCTCTCGAATATTATCTCATCCAGCCTGCATCTGCACAAAAAATACGGTGGTGTTGTTCCTGAGATAGCGTGTCGCCATCATACAGAAGTAATAAACTTTGTTTTAGAAGAGGCGCTAGATAAGGCCAAGGTTAAGCTATCTGATATAGACGCTATAAGTGTTACCCAGGGACCAGGTCTTGTAGGGGCTTTGCTTATAGGCATATCTTTAGCAAAGGCCCTAAGCTATAGTCTTAAGATACCTATTATTCCCGCTAATCATCTTCATGGACATATATATTCAGCGATATTATCTGATGAACGGTCATTGGATTTTCCCGCTATTGGTCTAATAGTTTCAGGCGGTCACAGCAGTTTGGTAGAGATGAATAGTATCTTTGATATAAAGCTGCTTGGCCAGACAAGGGATGACGCGTGTGGTGAGGCGTTTGATAAGGTTGCAAAGATTCTCGGCCTTGGGTTTCCAGGCGGGCCGATCATTGAAAAGAAGGCTGAATCAGGGGATCCTGAAAAGATAAAGTTTCCCCGGTCTTATCTGGAAAAGGATTCTCTCGATTTTAGTTTCAGCGGCATAAAGACAGCGGTCCTCTATTATGTGCAGGATCTACAGAAGAGAAGGAAGAGGATTCCTAAAGCTGATATAGCTGCTGGATTTCAAGAGGCTATGATAGATATGCTGATAGCCAAGACCAAGACATGCTGCTTAAGAGAGAAAGCTAAGAGGCTTTTTGTAGGAGGTGGGGTAAGCGCTAATAGCCCCTTGCGAAAAAGGCTAAAGCAGCTTGCCGCCCATCTTAATATGGATATCTTTTTTCCGCCAAAAGGGATGTATATGGATAATGCTGCTATGATAGCGGGATTGGGTTTTCATCTATTTAAGAAGAAGAGGTTTGCTGACTATAGATTCAGCGCTGATCCAAACCTAAGCTTTTAATTGAGGTAAACATAGATCCCTCGCCCCTTGGGGCTCGGGATCAATTCGCCCCCGCTGCTTCGCTTTGCAATGCCCCCGAAGAGGGCGAAGCAAAGCGACGGGGGCTCATTGAATTGAAAGGAGATATTACATGGATATTAATATCGATGCCATAAACAAGAAAGTCGAGGCCGAGAGCGCTTTTGTAAAAAAACTGCTTAGCGGAATAGAAGAGGTGATAGTTGGACAGAAGTACCTTATAGAGAGACTTTTGGTCGGTCTTCTTGCTAATGGTCATGTATTGATCGAATCTGTTCCCGGACTCGCGAAGACTCTCAGTGTTAGTACGCTCTCCGCGCTGGTAGGCACCAAATTTCAAAGGATACAGTTTACCCCTGATCTACTTCCTTCTGATATTATAGGAACCTTGATATATAATCCAAAGGATGGTGAATTTACCACCAAAAAAGGCCCCATATTCGCGAACCTCATCTTAGCTGATGAGATTAACAGAGCGCCCGCTAAGGTGCAGAGCGCCTTGCTGGAGGCTATGCAGGAGAGACAGGTAACGATTGGAGAGGAGACCTTTAAGTTAGAGCAGCCTTTCCTGGTAATGGCAACTCAAAATCCGATTGAGCAAGAAGGTACGTACAACCTGCCTGAAGCGCAAGTTGACCGGTTTATGCTCAAGGTTAATATTACATATCCAGAAAAAGACGAAGAGCTTCAGATATTGAATCGTATGGCCCAGACTAATAAGAAGATAGATATTAACCCTGTTGTGGCGGCAGAGGATATACTTAGAGCAAGAGAGGTTGTAGATGAGGTTTATATAGATGATAAGCTTAAGTCATATATAGTTGATATAGTATATTCGACAAGAAGACCCGCCGATTATGGTTTAGATGAACTCTCGACATTTATTAGATATGGAGCATCGCCTAGAGCCAGTATAGCGCTTACGATAGCCTCAAAGGCGTACGCCTTTATTCAGGGGCGGGGATATGTTATGCCGCAGGATATTAAGGATATAGCTGTTGATGTATTGAGGCATCGTATTCTCCCTAGTTATGAAGCAGAGGCGCAGGCGCATACAAGCGATGATATTGTAGGAGTTATTATGGATGAGGTAAAGGTACCTTAAGCTCGGGTACACGAAAGGACAAATTAAAATTCAAATATCAAAAATTAAAATTGAAATTAAAAAATCAAAATTATATACG
>JBHPDT010000054.1:0-13570 GCA_042577545.1 Candidatus Omnitrophota bacterium
AATCTCAAAATAAGAATCAGTGAATGCGTGGAATACTGTAGGTATTGTCACCACCTCTGCTTGGGATAAAAAATATACCAGAAGAGGAATTGAGCCTACTAGAGTCAACAACAACCAGCTGAAAGTGACAATAGCAAACCCTTCCCTTATGCCAGTTCCTGAAATCCTATTGTCGCCAATGGCCTTAAGGAATTTTCCAAATATAAGGGAGATCACTATCGCTATAAGAAATCCTAAAAGCCTGTAATCTAATAGAAGGGCGGGAAATGTCTTTGATGGAATCTCAAATAAAGCGATACCTGCGGGTACTAGTAATATAAAGGCGAGAACCTCCAGTAGTGTGCCGACTGAGAAGATTATGAATTTTTTGTTCATTCACTGTTTCCGGACTTAAGACGTGAGGATAAATTAAAAGGCATCCCGAGCTTAGGACCAAACCATTTGTTAACTAATGCTATTAGATCCTTGCCGCAGAGGACTATGGCTTCATCATTAGTCTCAATAGTCGTATTACCATCTGGAATAATAGCTAAATTATCGCGGATTATACAACCTATAATAACGGATTTCTTAAAAACATTATCAAGCTCTCTAAGTGACTTTCCAATAACCTGGCTCTTATTTACCGCGCGAAGTCGTATAACTTCAATACCAGAGGTCTTAAGTTTTAAATAAGTGGCGATTGATACAGTCTGGATCTTTTCCATAATTACATTCAAGGTAAGTTGCTGAGGGGTAATGATATAATCTATGCCCAGGGAATCAAATAGGGCGCTGTATCTGTCATCATTCCTTATAGCCATTACTCTGCCTGTGCCTTCTGTCTTTGCCAAAAGACACGACATAATATTATCTTCAGTATCCTCTCCCGCGGCTATAAAATAATCGGCATTTCCAACATTTATTTCCCGAAGAACGTCGCTTTCAGTGCTATCACCATTAAGCACTTCTACCCCATTAAGCATAGACGCTGCCATATGTCCATGCTCTGGATCAGGATCTACTAAGATAACCTGCTCGCATAAAGGCTTTAGCGCATCCGCGAGATGTATAGCTGTGAGTGAATCACCTGAAACTACGATCTTCTTTAGTTTAGCAGGCTTGCGATTAATAAGGGAGTTTCTAAATACATCGAAGGACTCCTTTGGCGTAATCACTACAACCTTATCCCCGGGTAGCAGCTTTTGGTCACCTGTAGGCGGGATACTCTTTCCGGCTCTTGTAATAACTACAAAGAGCATTGGTGAAGATTGGGCCATAGATTTTATCTGGATTAATGTCTTGTTGGCAATCGGCATATCATCGGTAATCTGATATCCACGAAGATATATACTATCTGATTGGAAATTCGCAGCCTCAATAACACCGGGTAGTTCTACATACTGCATTATCTTCTTTACTACCTCTCTCTCCGGCTCGATCAGATGGGTGACGCCCACCTTATTAATATCAATGCAAGGGGATCCGGATGTATAAAGATCGGACTTAACTCTGGCAATACGTTTCTCAACACCATTCTGCATAGCGATATTACAGACTAAAAGATTTATCTCATCACTTGGAGTAACAGCAATAACCATGTCAGCTGACCCTATACCAGCGTTCTCAAGGGCAGCTGGATCACTGCCTACAGCGTTTATAGCGGATACATCTAATTTACTATTTATCTGCTCACATAAAGACTGGTTCTGATCAATAACAGATATGTGGTAATTAAAATTAGATAAGTGCTCAGCCAGTCCAACCCCGACTGTTCCGGCACCAACAATAATGATATTCATAGAAAATGCTCCTTAATATATATACTTATAATAGAATACTCTAGACCTACTACGTTATACCAAAAAAAAGCCCAAAAGGCAACTCAATTACACCTTTTGGGCAGGCTCAAAATAGATCATACCTATCAAATTTCTGACCTAAATATATCCTAAATTTTACTTATCTTTTTTTACACAAAAAGTTTTGGCCATCATATCGTGGAGAGCTAGTTTCTCTTTATTAAAAACTATTATGACGCAATCAAAGAATATAATCCAGCCCATCAGCTGCTGCCATAACGGTTGTTGTACCTCTTGTGTAAATTGGGAAAATCCCACCAAATCCTTAACTTCGTGAAAGCCTGGTATAGACAATAGATGTATGCTCCAAAGTAATCCAGGGAGCGACGCAATCAAGAATGGTATAAAACGTATATAAGCAGCTGCCAGTGATATCTTTTTACCATCTTTGTCTATAATGTGTAACTTACACATCATCTTTCCAAGTGTTGCGCCCTTAAATGACTCCATCAATGGCTTATATATTAAGCTGGGCACAGCCATCAATATCGCAATAAATAAACTTTTCCATGCAAACATATTAAACATGGTAAAAATAATAATTGGAATAAAGATCAGCCCATCTATAATATATGCAAGCGTCCTTATCCAAAATCCGGCGGGCTTGTTCGCGACCTGTTGATTATTCTGTTGAGAACCTATTATTTCGTTCATATCACACTCCTTTTTTTATAAACTCTATAATAGCAAGATATACCCTTTTATATATGAAATCAAGGGTTTTTTAGGCTTATAAAAAATAATTTTGGATAAAGAAATCTCGACAACAAGTATCTACCTTTTCACCACCAGAAAACTGCATCATATCTGCTTAATATCTTATCATATTTTGATTGAGATTGTATAGGGTTTAAATGAAATTGGTGGGATTAGAAGTTTGTTGGCTTGTCATGCACCACTCGCTTTGACTGCTAAACAAGTATATTTATACCAGAAATTAGCTAAAAAGGGTCAAAAACGATAAACTTTGTCTGGCGGTTTTAAGAAATATTTTCTGTAATTTAAATAAATACGAGTAGTTATAAAATGTCTACTTGACCGGAGCGGACACCTGGCTTGGCTGGGCTATTGGAAGGTTTACAGTAAAGGTTGCTCCCTTGCCTATTGCGCTTTCAACGTTGATTTTACCATTATATCTAGCAATTATTCCATACGCGGTTGCGAGTCCTAGGCCTGATCCTTCCGGTGGATCCTTAGTTGTAAAGAATGGCTCTCCTATTAGTTTCAAGTCATCTCTTCTTATGCCTTTACCTGTATCGGAAAAACCTATTTCAACCATATTGTCTTCTTTAAGATGGCGTGTTCTTATCTTAAGGTTCCCTTGATTCGATATAGCATCGAGCGCGTTTAAGATGATGACCATAAAGACCTCTTGAAATTGATCTTTGTTTCCTATGATTAATGGAATATTTGTTTCAAACATTTTTTCAATGGTCATGTTGGCGTGTCTTGTAAGCGGCCGCACCAGTTCTATCGCGTCCTCAATTGCTTTATGTATATCAATTGGTTCGAATCCCCCCGCAAGCTCTTTGGAAAATTTGGCAAGTCGTGATAACATATTGGAAGCTCTTTGCTCCTGTTCTTTGATAATTTTCAACATCACCTTCGTTTCTTCGGTACTTAAATTTGGCGCATCTGATAATATTTTAGTAGAATTCTTAATGCAGAATAGGCAATTCAGCATATCATGCGCGGTACTGCCTAAAAGATTACCTGCTGCTAAAAGTTTATGGGTAGACCGCAATGATTCATCCTGCTTCTTTCTTTGCAAGAATTGCATAACCCTGGAGGAATTTGCGCTAAAATATCCGAACGCAAAAAGAAACGATACATTTGCAATGAGAAGACTGGCCATCTGGGCAGTCGGCATTTTATAATCATAAAAGGATATAAAAGGTAGGAGACCGAAATATTCAAGAATTGCGATCGATGAAAATAATAAAGCAGATACTCCGACAGCAAAGAAGACCGCTTGAGTGGTTGAAACCACCCCCGCCCAAAGTATAATCGCATAATAACCTATGCTTACAAGGGGGGCTTCTATGCCGCCCATATAATACAATATCCAGGATATCACTATAATGTCGATTGTCATCTGGAAATATTGCAGTCGATGAATATTTACTCTGCGGACAATAAAATTATAGGGCTGGTTTAAAACCGCTCCCACAAAAATTAAAACTATAAATGAAACATTTAAATAAGAATAGCCTCCGACAGATTTCATCAGCAAAAGAAAAGAAAAAAGCAGGGAAAAACTTATGAATCTTATCTTTCCCGCCAATCTGTATTTTCTTATCAGGGCTTCCTTCGAGCGCGTATCTACTTCCATCTATTACCTTTCAATCGCTCCCCGCGATAGCCAACTTTGACATCACCACAAGCTCAAGATACAAAAGATCAAATGGTTTCAGGACATAACCGTAAGCACCCAGCGCTATTGCTTTTTTGACATTTTTATCGTCTTGCATTCCGGTAACCATCACAATACCAAGCTTGGGGTTGATCTCCAGCAGCTTTTCCAGAGTAGTGAGGCCGTCCATTCCCGGCATATTCATATCAAGCAAAACAACTGAGAACTCTTGGGAGCGGACGAGTTCGAGCGCCTCTTCACCGCTTCCAGCCTCCTCCACTTTCGCATAGCCCTTTTTCTTAAAGAAACTATTCAGGAGATCGCGAATTTCCGGTTTATCATCAACAATAAGGATCGATTTCTCTTTTCTTTTGGACGGCTCCTCAGAGATACGGTCCTTGCCCTTGACGAACTTGCTTATCTGTTCCACAAGCTGCGTAATCTCTACGTCTTTGCTTAAGACCTCATTGGCTCCGGCTATACGGGCCTCCTTTTCAAGTTCAGCCGTAATAACCCCTGAATAAATTATCACGGGAATCTTCTTCTGCAGCTCTCTGATTCTTTTTAAAACAGAGATCCCTGATTCCCCGGCTAATTTAATATCCAGAAGGACAAGGTCAAAGGGCTCTTGAGTGATACGGGCTAGCGCCTGCTCGGCGCTTGGAACAGTGATAACCTGAAAACCTTTCTTAACCAAGGCTTTATCTAAAAGCTCTCTAATCCTAACTTCATCATCCACAACTAACATTTTAGCCATAAGATAACCTCTTATCTTTTTGAAAAATAAATCGAAATCTTTATCAGACCGCTAACCTGCCTGCCCTCTTCGGATTCCAGATAGCCAAATTCGGAAAGAACAACACCCGCGGTAACCTCCATGGCTTGTATTCGGCCTTTCAATTTCGCAATTTCTGTCCTTGAAATAGAAAAGATAATAAGTTCTTCAGATTCATAATCGATTATTCTTCAAGACGCTTTTGGTAACTAATTGAAACATAACGAGATACGGAAGAAATATAACGCCTGTATTTCTTTCATAACTTGTTTAATTGCAGCAGTTACGAAAAGCGTCTTGGGTTCATTTTCTTAAGCTCCCTTATGTTGCCTGGCCAGGTATAATTCATCAAACATCGCATAATCTCTTTTTTCGGGCTGCCTATATTCTTTTTAAATATTTGATTGTATATCCCCAAGAAATGCTTGATCAATAAAGGCATATCTTCACCGCGTTCTCTTAAAGGCGGCAGATGCACAGGAATAACATTTAACCTATAAAATAAGTCTTGCCTAAATCTTCCTTCTTGCATAGCTTCTTTAAGGTCAATATTAGTAGCGGATATTATACGCACATCGATTCGTATTATCTTATTTCTTCCAAGCCGTTTAATCTTTCTATCTTCTAGAACCCTTAATAACTTTGCCTGTAGATCCAACTTTAAATCAGATATCTCATCTAAAAATAATGTGCCTTCGTTTGCCAATTCGAACATTCCCAATTTCTGACTGACGGCATCGGTAAAGGCACCCTTTTCATGGCCGAAGAGTTCACTCTCCATAAGGCCTTCCGGAATGCTGGCACAGTTAATCGCAATGAACGGCTTCTGTCTTCTTGGACTATTAAAGTGTATCGCTCTTGCAACAAGTTCCTTGCCAGTTCCGCTCTCTCCAGAGACCAAGATTGTAGCATTATTCTTAGCCACCTTTTCAACTATTTTGTAGATCGCCTTTATCTTTCTACTCTCACCTATAATGTTGTCAAACCTGATCTCTTCCTTTTGAGAACGAAAATAGGTAACCTCATTAAGTAATTTTGTTGTTTCAATAGCCCTACTAGCTATCGCTATTACTTCATCGGCATCAAAAGGTTTGGTTATATAATCACATGCCCCTAGCTGTATTGAGTCAACCGCTGCCCTTGCGCTATCAGTAGCCGTAGCCATAACTACTGAGATATTTTCATTAAACTGCTTTATTTTCCGCAGGGCTTCCATCCCCTCCATATCTGGCATATTAATATCCAAAAATACTAAATCTATCGACTCCTGGGATATCTTGTCTAAGGCCTCTTTTCCATTAATGGCGGACAGCACTCTAAACTGATCCTCTAAAATAGCGGTTAACGTCTGCAAAACCGCGGGTTCATCATCTACTATTAGCACGGCTGATAGATTTTCTTTCTTAGCCATTTTTAAAAAAGTGTTATTTATTACTTAGGTTGGAATTCTGTGAGGTTTATAATCTTAGAGAGTCAATGTAGTACTAATTAGTCTATATGTTATATTATTTACAAAGGAAAGTCAATTATAATTAAAGACGGTTTTTGGTCAGCGTTCGCTCGCTTCGAATCCTTCTTAATGGTGAGCAAGCCCCGAGCAAACAAAAAGCCCAAAAGGCAACTCAATTACACCTTTTGGGTATCTAATATGAGGGGATATCTAAGAGTCTCTATGAAGCTGCCTTTTGAGTGTATTTTTACTCATGTGGAATCTGTTTGCTAGCTCTGTAATTGTAAAGGAGTCTATGCTTTTCCCCTCTTGTTTGAGCACGGTCTTTATAAGCACAACAGCCTTGGAAGATGGGTTTTTAGCTGATAAGAAGTCTTCTTGCAAAGAACTAATATCAAGATTGAAACTACCGCCTTTAAGCTCCGATATAGTTACCCAGGCATCCTGGCTATGTCGAAAGTCAACATCAATGAGGTTATATTTATCCTCTAGCTTCTTTAAGGTCTTTATGACCTGGCGCCTTAAGGCTGTATCGCTCCAGTCATCAGGCATATTTAGATCTATGGCTATCTCTTCAAGAGATAAGAAGAATTCGCTATTATCCCAAATTTTAGCATGAAGCAAAAGCAACAGATAGGTATCCATAGCGCGCGCATCACGTGTATTTATCATGCGTGGAAATAGGTCTTTATCTTCTAATAAGCTCTTACTTATTGATATACAGCCATCGTCAACTAAAGCATTAGGCTGTTTTTCTCGATCAGGCCTTTGTGAACCTTTTATAGGTTGCCCCTTTAAAGGGAGGCGCCTTAATCGTGAAATCTTCAATTCCGCAAGCCCTGGTGAGTCTATTAAAACAGCTGACTCAAAATTATCCTTAATGGCAGAGACGCTCCAATTCACACTACCCTCAACTACATATCGCTTATCTACAATTATAAGCTTGTCATGTAGCCGTCTGTGTGCTGCGACAAAATATATATTAGCACCTTTGGCACGTAATATATCAAATGGTTCTCCAGCCGCAACATTGGATGATTGGTTTCTTGAGAATCTTGTATTTAGATATATATCAACCTTAACACCTCTATCAAGCGCTTCCTCCAGATCCCTAACAAGAAGCCTGATAGGGCCTTTATCCAATGCCTTTATCAGATACATGGACATAACAATAGATTCTTTAGCATTATCGAGTAGATCGATCACAGCAGGCTCATAGTCTCGGTCAGATATATCTTGGACTTGAGCTGGGTAGTTGTTGGGTTGGGAGTATGCAGGTAGTGCGCATAAAAGTAGTAGGGATGTGAAAAATAAAGTTATGGGGGATTTAAATGGGTGTTTTTGGGTCATAATAATTTTAAATAGGCCTGTTCTTACTTACAAATTTTTTATTTCTTCAACCTGTGTGTCTAAAATGCGTTTCATTAAGATAAATGAAAACTTAACGCCTTCTTTTTCGCTAAGGATATCTTTTAAAAATATCTTGGAATCATTAGTATAGTCGTTTGGAAAATTTATGCTCAAGTAAGTCATTTTCTTTTTATCTTCGTCCCAGAATCTATACTTTACGACACTTTTCCCCTTATACTTTTCTATAAATTTATCAACAGATTGTCCATCCTTATTCCAATTTACTATTGATTTATTAATCCATACTTCATTCCAGCCATTAAAAAAGGGGAAATGCATAACTATATTTCTTATAAATTTAAAGAGTTCACTGCCAATCTCTGCTTCCATTGGTGGCCTAGATTTCTTTATGTACTCAATAGTCCATTTTATTGGTTCATAATTTAGTAATTCAGAATAAATAGCAAACCATCTTTTACTTTAGAAAATCTATACCATTGATTTTTTTTCCAGAAAGGTTCTGTTACTATTTCTTCAAAAATATCGTAAAAACGATTGTAGGAAAGTGTTAAAAATTCTAATTCTGATCTATTTGGCCTTACTTTATTTTTCATTGTTTTAATAATTTTAAATAGTAGTTGTTCCTATTTATTTTGTCCCGTATCCTTTTGGCTAGTCTGATTTTATATCAATACCGAAATACTTCAATAAACTTTGTTCAAAATTAATTTTTGGCACAAACCTGCCAATGGCAAAACAAATAATTGCGGTTAGCATATAAAAAGGCAAGCGAGTAGGATCGTCGTATAAATGTAGTATGCTAAAAATAATCAAACAATATAACAAAATTTTGTTTGGGTAAATTTTACCATATGCCTTGTTTATCGTTTCGCAAGTTTCTTTGGTGCGTTTTCGAGTTAATGTTGATCGATAAAACAATCCCCATGCAGCCAAAGCATAACACCAAATAAATCGTAATAAATAATCCTTCATTACGAATACGAGGCGCGTGAGGTCTTTGTAAAAAAACGGCGCATCTGATCTAAATCTTTTATTAACATACAACGCGCCGATGAACAAGATAGATAAAAAAAGTGCACGCGATAGACACTTCCAATAAAACTGTTCTCTTAATGCTAAACGATCAGAATCTTTTTCACTCATCTAAAAAATACCCCGCTTTCCTCTTCAACACCTTTGCTATCTTGGCTAGGGTTTCTATTGATGGCAATGATGCTCCGGTTTCATAGCGAGAGATGCTCTTCTGCTTAGCATTGATTTTGCTGGCAAGTTGAGTTTGGTTTAGATCTGCCTCTACACGGGCAAGTTTGAGTTTTCTACCAAGTTTCTTTATGTCCATTATGTCTCCTCTTTTGTCCACTTTTAACCACTTTGGTAGAAAAAGGTTGACAATGCACCACTAGTGGCATATACTTAAATTGAGTCTTCTAATAGCGAAAGTCGGCGTCGTGCCGTGCGTGGGAAACCACCTAGCTATAGAAGGCTTATTTTTTTGATATTAATTTCATTGGATTTGCTATAAAAATTATTTGGGTATTTAACAGTATCATAAATATCCCATACAAAACCTACCTTGTCTTTAACGAAATTATAATATCTCATTTCTTTCTTCACAAAAAGTCTATATAGCGCCCAATTCATATAATCTATTACCTGCAAACACGGTTCATCTGTTGGTACCTGCGATTGTATAAAAGTATTTGAGTGAATCTTAATTAAAAATCGTCTCTCAAATGAATCTATTGCATGAGCTATTGCTTTTTCTAATGGTTCTTGTCTTGTTGTTGATCCTCTATTAGAAAAATAGATGAAATTATTTTTTGATCTGTGTAATACATTTTTGAATAAACTGGATATAAGAGCATCATAAAATTTATTTTCGTTGCAGTCGTGTTTTTTAAAAACCCTCTCTGTTTTCCGCGCAATTACAAACTGAGCTTTAAAACTAAGGGTCTTTAAAAGTCTATAAACTTCTTGCCGGATTTCCGGACAATCGTCTGTCGCATGAAAATGCCTTAAAGATTTTTTTAAAGATGGTATATCTTTTAAGTATGGGTCTTTGTTTACCTTCTCTCTTAGCTTTTGCAATTCCTGTCTAATCATCTTTGGATCGGTTGTTTCTACAAAGCCTAACATAAATATAATAGAACACCCTTCTCTTCCTACAATAAATTCACCGCGCCTATTGTAAAATACAGGGTCTCCTGCTTCGTCTACAAAGTAGTATGTTTTTTCTCTTTTGGGTTCTTTCATAATCTTCCAAAAATAATAAAGAAAATACTTAACATGATATACCTTTTGAGGCATAATTTAGTCATATAATGGGATAATTAAAAGGGTTATCTAATATACCTCAAGCAAGTAATATATACCTTTTTGGGAATAAAATCAAGTGAAAAGTGGTGAAGGGTAGAGTGGTGACGTGATTGAGTGGATGGATTCCCGCCCTTCGACTATGCTCAGGACTCCCGGCGTTTACCCTGAACCCGAACAAAGTGAGTGATTTAGGGGTCACTTTCGCGGGAATGACAAGGCAGGGGGTGCAAAAAACCCGCTCAAAAAGCGGGGTGCGGCATGGAGTTGACCTGTACCAGAAAAACGATCAAAAATCAGTTGAATTGCTCCCCTCCTTCGCTAAGATACTTTCGTTCTTAGCTTCGGCGGGCTTCGCTTTATCTCGTTAATGCCTGAAAGCTCGCTTTACTTTGGGGCGGGTAAGATAATGTATTATACTTAACGGCACTAAAGTCATAATAACTCTTGCGCTAACTAATATTATAGCATCAATATGCATACCCCGGCTAATTTCATAAATTAAAAACACCGTAGTCGTTACTAAAGCTACTAAAGAAATTAATGATAATAAAACTAAATGTATAACCCAAGCTATAAATAACATCTTACGTGTAATAATACCTAAAACCAGCATAAAAATGCCCAATGAAGTAAATATACGTCCACAAACAGTTGCAAAACCTGCTCCTGGGCCCGTACCACCATAACTAGTTATTAACATATACATACCTGATATCAATCCCAAAATTCCTACTATACATTCAAAACTAGATAATGCCGTTATTCCTTTAGGCCTTTTCTTCTCCATTATTCCTCCTACTCAAACTGCTCCTTTATTTTGGGATGTGTAAGATAGCGAAAAAGTGACCACATTATCAAACCAGACATGAAAATGCCTAATCCTAGCGACCCGCCGATCATACTCTTCGCATAGCGCTGCCAAGAGCTTATGCTTATTTGTATTGATATCATAAACGCTGTAAACGGAAATAGAAGTATGACTAAACTTTTCAGAAATAACGACCGTGCCCATTTCTTTTGAAATAAAATTCCAATACCAATAATAATATAAAAAATGCTGAAGAATGTCCAAATGCCATAATAAAACAAGACCGGAAACATTCTGGCATCTAAACCTGAAGCAGCATTTGAACAAGCTTTTAATTCAGAAATAAGCAACTTCGCAAATATGGAGAACGGAAATGAGAAAATAGTAACAATGGAGCAACCCAGCACGATTATTCCCTTTAATCTCTTCTTCTCCATCATTCCTCCTTGCTCAAGGACAAAACACACCAAACACTTGCATAGGTCTGCTTAATATCTTATCATACCTTGATTGAACTTGTATAGAGTTTAAATAAAATTGGTGGGATTGAGAAGTAATATGGATTCCCGCTTTTCCGCCTTCGGCGAGACCTCGCCACCTTCGATGGCGGGCGCAGGAATGACAAGGCGGCTTCTGCGGTGGCCTACAATGACGGTGTTGTTCGCGGCCAGGAGGCCGCTCCTACGTCAGGGGTGTTGTTGGCCTGCCATCCGTAGCCTACTTCTATGAACTTCCTACAATTCGAGGCGCAGGATGGCGGGTCGAATGGGGCACGAGTCGAACTACGCAACATCAAACAATACAACTACTTGTGTCACTCCACAAGAAACGCTCCATGGGGATGCTCATATCCCTAGGTGAACCAATCGACACGATTCGCCCTTGCAAGAAGGGTATTCTATCACAACACCGGCAGAACTCCAGCAAAATACCTGTCTGTGTCTGTTAAACGTCTGAAACATGGCTGATATGTCCAATAAAATGCCCCTTTGGCGCCCCTTTAATGCCCCTTTCGCCCCTTTGGCGCCCCTTTCAAAATATAATAAGTTCCTTTGCCTGTTGTCCCAATTCGCGTAAAAATACCCTTGCTTTCGAGCTCTTTAAGATCGTCTGTAGATTGCCGCTTTTTCAAGTTGAATTTTGCCTGGTATCCTTTATTGGTAATACGGCTTTCTACTTTAACAAATTTAACAGCTTCTACCTGTCTCTCATTTAACCCGAGTTTTGCTAAAACATCATTTGTATAAATATCCCTTGCCAATATGGTTCTGAATTCAAGATTACGCACTGAAACAAATTCTGGTTCCGGAAGGCCATGCTCTTTACACTGACGCACCATTTCAGTCGTGCCAGAGCCTACTTGCTGAATATAATTCGCAAAATATAAAACATTAGCTAATGTCGTATTAGCCGGATGAGAAGCATGTGATTTTTTGAGATCCTCAACCTTTAGGGTTTCAGGAAGCGTGCCGGCATTCCATATCTCAACCCGATCAAGAAATACCATTACCTGCACAGAAGATGTTGTGTTGTAATTTCGATGCGCGACGGCGTTCACGATTGCTTCTTCTAGAGCAAATTCAGGGATCTCTCTAGGCCGCGCTACTTGCGCCGTATTTTTTTGCTGAATAACTGGAAACTTGATAGCACCCAGAACAAAAGCCACAGCCTTATCAACCTGTTCAAAAAGATTTTCTTCTTCGTAGATATGATATGAAGAAAACGGCTTTACAACTTCGGTGCTGGGCAACTGAACGCATTTTATCTTAGCCTGATCAAAAAACTTTCTTGAATTCTTGCCAAATAAAAGAATAGCGGCATTTGTGAGTTTATCCTCTTTAATAAGTTTTAAATGCGTAAAAACATCTTTCACCGATGAATCTTTTCCCAAAGGGAAATTACGCTTTGAACGAGCAACCTTAAGAAACCACTCAACCTTTGCCTTATCGATATCAGACAACTTTGCACCTTTACATATCCGCTGATCAAAACTGGCTTTCCCGACTTCGCCTTTTTCTTTCAAGAAGGATATCAAACTCTCGTAAACGAGATCGTTTAGTTCACTTACATTATCAAACCTTCTATAGCTATATCCTGCTTTTGGGTCCCTGATTTCCTTGATGAGTTTCTGTACATCAGGGTCCCGCTTCTTATCAACTGTATTTTGACCTTTGATGTAAATTAGAATCTCTTTATGTTTCGCCCGGGCTTCACGAAACTCCACTTCTGTAGGAGATACTGCGTTTTTGCTGGAACCTCCATACTGCTGACCAATAATACCAATATAGATATCAATTTTCCGCACCTCATCTATGTACGCTTTTTCCGCTGATTTACCCTTGGCAGGTGAGTCCTCGAATAAAAACACATCAAAATATTCTGATAAAAGAACATCCTTATAAACAAGCTCCGCGGCTTTATTGCACTCCGCTTATAAATACTTTGTATCTTTTCATTATTCGATACCTATGCTTTTCTCTTTAAAACTAAAAAAATCATTCCCACCGATAATAACATGATCGAGTAAGGCAATATCCACCGTCTTGAGAGCATTTTTTATTGACCGTGTGATATCTTTATCTTCCACCGAAGGCTCTAATGCCCCTGATGGGTGACTATGGGCAACAATAACACTTACTGCATGATGATATAATGC
>JBHPDT010000055.1:0-13106 GCA_042577545.1 Candidatus Omnitrophota bacterium
AAATAAAAATACCGGCCCACTGACCGCTAATACCGATTTATTACTAAAGATATCTGAAAACTTTCCCCAGATCTTTAAGAATAATAAATGAACTACTTGGCTGATAACAGAAAGAATAATAATAAAAGACATATCTAGACCTAGTCTCTTAAGCATGTATACCGTAAAAAACGGTGACGCCAAATTGACTGCAAAGCTCCATGAACATAGATAAATTATAAGATTTTTAAAGTTCTCATTCTTTAAAGGTTCTATTAAAGCTCCAAAAAAACTCGACTTCTCCCTTGGTATCTCCATCCTAGGCTCGGGAATTTTTGAAATATACAGCAGCCCAATCAAGCCTGCAATCAATCCTAAAGAGAATAGTATGGAATACGAAATCGCTTCTTTCCCAGGAAAGAAGATCTTCCACTTATCAATAAAAACTCCGGCAAGTATACTTAGGAATATACCTGTTAATGTTGTAATCCTCATTCTCTTAGAAAAAAATCTCCCCAATTTATCCTGCGGCAATACATCTCTTATCCAGGAATTCCAGGAACATCCTGCTATGGCGCCAAAACTTGAATACATAATCAAAACTATTAAAAGAATAACAACCCCAGCAGCAGGTGAAAATAAGAATGGAGTAATTATAATGGCTATCCAAAAGAGCCTACTTATAGCAGCTGATACTACCGCGATCAGTTTTCTATTTCTGATTTTCTCAATAAGAAAAATGGTTGGTATCTGCAAGAGCTGTGTAAGAGGTGGAATCGCGGCTAAAAGTCCTATAATCGAGTTTGATGCGCCAAGCAACAACGCGAAAGCGATAAGAAAAGTGCCGCTTGTCAACGTACCCATAGCTGTTGAGGCTACACCGTCTTTGATCATAGCCTCCATTCCTATATGGACATCTTGTTCTGTTAGTTCATCTTTTGGTTTAAAAAACATAATACACCTCTACTTTTTAGGAATGATTAATTTTTCATCGAGCTTAATAATTAGCTCTGTGTCCTGCGGAAGACTTACCTCTTTCGTGTTGGCCAAAATAATAGCGCCTGCTCCGGCTGCGGTTCCAACCACTAAGCCTTTCTGAGCGCCATCTTTGCCAAGAGTATTTTTGCCTGCTAATGTTCCGACCAATGCGCTGCCTCCTAATATCTTTAAATCCCGCGCAGCCTTTCCTTTTATTCTTATTACCTCATAGCCTTTATCTGTATCTAGGCTTGCGCTCATGGGTAACTTTTTTCCATCAGGTAACACTAATTGGTCAAAAATCAAAAGCATGCCAGCGCGGTCTCCAAACTTCGCGTATCTGCTGACTCTTTTTACAAGGCCTCTTACCTCGGACCCTTTTGGTAAAATAATCTTATCTTTGTCCTTTAAATCATTTTTTAGCTGTGTAATAAACTGATCCCCTCTTTGGTTCTTATTTGAGGTAAGGGGTGTTTGCAAAATCAGATTCATATTCGTGCCTGACGCTATTTCAAAAGCTGTGTCAGTTTCTTTTATCGGATCATAAAAGGGGCTGCAACCTGCCAGACAATATATCAGAATAAAGACTATACAATTACGCAAGAGCTTCATTTTCTATAGTCCTTCATATGCACATTTTTTTATATCACTTTTCTTTAATAACGCTTACGACCTTGGCCTGCTTATCATTTATAGAATCAACAGAAGTTTGAGATATGCTTTCTGCTATAGTTTGTTTTGTGGTATTTGTAATCTTGTCAGGCGTAGACTGTTTAGCTGAATTCTCCAGCGAGGCTTGAGTAGCTTTGCCAATATCAACCGTATCTATTAATTCTATCTTCTTTTTTGCTCCAGTAACCAACTTCGTTGCTTCGGTAATCTGCTTACCTGTCTGCTGCATGACTGAAATTGTTCCCTTGCCTATACCTTTGCCTGCTTCAATGATTCCTAATAGGGGCTTCGACATGGCCTGAATACTAATAGGTAAAATCTGTTCAAGCGCGGCCTTCTTTATGGCCTCAACTAAAACTATGCGTATGATAAGGGCAGGATCATTAATATTTTCAAATCTTTCATTAATATTTACCTCTTTTTCAATAATCATTGGTAAAATAGCTTGTGAATAATCCTTATACACAACCCTCTTAACTTTAAACTCAAAGTTTTCTACTCGCATCTCTGGTTTCGCGCCACCTGAAATGTCACTCGCTTCTTCCCCTTGCTTACTTGCTTTTACAACAGTAAGTGATTCCAGATTAAGTGTTCCATCTCTGCTCTTAATAATAAAAATATCATCTATGTTTATTCTAAGATCTTTAAAGATAGCTCTTCTCTTAAACAGAGATGGTACGTCAAAATCAGCATAAATTTCTCTTATATCAAACATTATCTTATCCTGAAAACTCTTAGGATTTAATACTACGAGGTCTTTTACCCGTACATCCGCATTAAGTACGCTGACTATGCAATCACCTATGGAAAATCGCAGATCCATCGTACCTTTTATGGTTCGCTCTATGAATGATCTAGGAATAATCGTCTTACCAAATGATATTGCAGCTGCAATGGTTATAAAGGCTAACGCAATTATGACAAAAATAGAAATTAAGATTTTTTTCAACATCTTGTCCGCTCTTTCAAAGCCATTTTCTTCTTTTAAAATAAGTAATCATTACCATCGTTATCGTAATCATTATTCCCCAGGCAAATATATAACCAAAGGGCCAACCAAGTTCTGGCATATTAAGTTTTGAGGCTCCACGTTCAAAATTCATACCATATATTCCGGCAACAAATGTTATGGGAATAAATATAGTCGCGATAATAGTAAGGACTTTCATTACCTCATTCATTCTATTGCTTATGCTGGACATGTAAATATCAAGCATTCCGGAAACCATATCTCTTAATGACTCTATGGTATCAATTACTTGAATAGTATGGTCATATAGATCTCGCATATACGCCGTTGTCGAATCCTGGATTAAACCAGATTCCGCTCTTTGCAGACCGCTTATTATCTCTCTTAAGGGCCAGACTGATTTACGCAAGAATATCATATCTCTTTTTAAGCTTTGGATTATCTGCAATTTTTCAGTGGTGGGATCTGCTACTAATTCATCCTCCATACTTTCTATCTTTTCACTCAGCCTTTCAAGTATGATAAAATAATTATCAACGACAGCATCCATCAGAAGATAGGCAAGGTAATCCGCGCCGCTTTTTCTTACTCGGCCTTTACCGCTTCTTATTCTTTCACGGATGGGATTAAAGACATCGCCTACTTTTTCTTGAAATGATATAACGCAATTTGCCCCAAGGAGAAGGCTTACTTGCTCAGCCTTAGTCTCGTCTTCTTTCTCATCAAAATATAGCATCTTCAAAACTATAAATATATAATTATCAAACTCTTCAAACTTGGGCCGTTGAGAAGTATTCACAATATCTTCCAGCACAAGATGATGTATATCAAAATGCTTGCCGATTCTGCTTATTATATCTGTATCATGAAGCCCATCTATATTTATCCACGTTACTGTAGGTGATTCCTTAAACGGAAAACATTCTTTTACGTCTTTAGCTTCTTTCTCTTGAAAATTTTCCTGATTGTAGTCAATTATAGATATGCGCAGTTTCTCCAGATTTTTCTCACCTATATGCACAAGGCTACCCGGGGCCAATCCGATTGTCTTTGATACTTTTTTGATAAATTTTGCCATGTCCACCCCCGTTTTTTTAAATAAATGCCTTATTTATTCTACTTTTTATGCACTACCTGATCAGCATAATTCTTTACCCATTCGTTATCTTTTCCAGTTCCCCAGTAAATAGTTCTGTGTGGAAATGGGATCTCAATGCCAAGTTCGTCAAATTTATTCTTTAGACGCCTTCGGAATTCTCTCATCACTTCCCATTGTTTTATCGGAAGTGTCTTCATCCTGAATTTTATAATTACTGCCGAATTGGCAAAATCATCAACTCCAAGCATCTCAAGGTCGTTAAGTATCAACCTCCCGAAATACTCATCACCCCGCATCTCTTCTCCGACGGCCTTAATGATATCCATTACCCTGTCCACATTTTCTTTATAGGCAACGCCTATGTTCAATAACGCTTGAGCATAGTCTTTTGTATAATTTACCACTGTTTTGATCTCACCATTTGGGATAATGATCACCCTTCCCTCAAGATCTCTTAATGTGGTGATTCTTAGATTTATGTCCTCCACCAACCCGCCATACTCGCCTATCTTTATAACATCATTAATCCTATATTGACCTTCAATCAAAATAAACAATCCATTTATCAAATCCCGTATAAGATATTGGCCTCCAAAACCAAAAGCAAGCCCGATAATCCCTGCTCCGGCAAGTAATGGCGCTACGTTAAAGCCAAAACTTTCGAGCACCATATAAAAAACAACGCACATAATAACAATATTCCCAAGCCAGCTAAAAAGCTTGCTTAAGGTCTTCATCCTTAAGATGGTCTCATCTTCACGGATCTGATCTGTTCGGGTTATCAATCGTTCAAACTGCTTTATGCCCAACTTAATCAAAATAAATAAAATAATACCTATAAAAATAATGGTAACTGACATTATGGACTTTTCCAAAAAGCTTCTTTTTGTAGCGCGCATCGTCTTTAAGGCCTGGAGCTCTTTCCTTAATGCCTCTATGCTTTCCTGATGAACATCGACTTTTTTTTGCGCTTCTGTGGATTTGCGTTCTGTCAATTTAAGCTTTTCTTTATGGAGATCAGCTTCGTCTTCGAGTCTTTTTGCCTCTTCTTTCAGCTGTTGCGCCTTCCGCATGGCTTCTCGGTCTTTTGTTGATTCAGCTTCTTTTTTTAAATTTTCCAGTTTTTCATTCGCGATCTGCGCAGCTGTTTCTTTTGCCACAGCTTCCTTTTCGATCTTCTCTTTCTCTTTATTAATCTCTTCTACTTCTTTCTTTACACTTTCTATAGTTTCTTCTTTTTCTTTTAGAATCTCTTTTGTCTCTTGCGCCTTCTTCTCTATTATCTTAATTTCTTCTTTTTTTGCATCTTTATCTTTAGATAGCTCTGATTCTTTTTGCTCTTCATCCGAGATCTTTGAAGTACCTGCGCTAAAATTTGTACCGGTCGTTATCATGGATTCATTATCTTCCGCAAAGGCGGTATCAAAACAAATACTACAAAAGATAATAATGCAGAGAGCCATGCTAAGATATAATATCTTTTTCATAATTTCTCCATTCTTTCTTTCAGATATATGCGGCCTTTCTTAACAATCTACTGGCTTTTCTATTAATAACGTGCGGCACCTATGCATATGTTTAGACAGGCCGCGCGCAAAATCTTTTTCATACATGATCCTTTAGGGTTTCCTTTTTGTTTTTATATACCGCTATTAAGGCCTGGACTTTTTGTATCTAGCAAAAGGCCTCTTAACACCCGTGGGATATTAAACACACCCAGCCTTCTGCTGCACCATATATCTATTCCTCCCTTACTTAACGATCCTGTATGTAGTATAGGCAAAGTTTACTTTTTCCTCTTTTTCAAAATCATCTAAGATCGCTTGACAAAGAGCGTCCTGGGTAACGCGTCGTTTTCTGGCTTCTGTCAAGTAGCGAAGTGACAGCTCAGCTCCGCTATCTTTAATGTCTACATAGACTATCGGAGAGAATTTCTCATAATGGATCATGTACTGCTTTGCCATATGGGTAATCCTTTTTTTGACGATCTCTTCCATGCCTTCTGATAGCTTAGTCGCGTGCGTCAGCATGATCTCTCTTGCGCGTTTCCAATCGCTTTCGAATGTAACAATGATCTTTATCTCGTTCCATAGAAACTCAAACCCGCGGCTGTAATTATAGCTTTCTTTCTTAAAAACAGCGCTATTAGGTACATTAACAATCCTGCCTGTACTCTGGTCAGCTTCAACCCAGTTCTGTATCTCTAAGAGGGATGTCTGAAAAAGACGTATATCTATTATGTCTCCTTTGACCCCTCCAAACTCAATTCTATCACCTATCTCAAATGGGCGCTGCACAAGTATAATCAGCCATCCCGCTATGCATAGAATCGGCTCCTGAAGAACAATAACGAGCCCTGCTCCAAGGGCACTGAAAAAAATAGTAACAGACCCTACATTCTGTACCCAAATAAGCGTTATATATATGACCATTAGCGCAGTTATTACATAGATTACATTCTTCCTTATATAATGTTTTATTTTTATATCCTCAATACGGCGATTTATAATGCGGACCAGCATTAAGATCAAAAGGTAGCCTAATAACAGAACAGCCGCTGAATGAGAAAGCTTCTTGTATAAAATAAGGTTTCTTTCTCTTATCTTCGCCTCGGCAATAACCGCCCTCTCAAGAGCCAGAGCCAACTCTTCCTCTGTTATTCTCGCTTTCTCCTGAGCAGCCAGCATCTTTTCTTCGGCTATATTCACTTTCTTCAAGGCTACTTCGGCCTCGTTCTTTTTCTGCTTGGCTGTTTCAACAGCTTCCCGGATCTCTTCTTTAGTTTTCGCGGTCTTCTTTATGGCCTCGGCTTCATCCCTGGCGGTTTCAGCCTCTTTAATCTTAATACCAGCCTTCTTCCTTTCAATCTCCACAGCCTTCTGATGAATCTCTGCTTCTTTTTTGGAAGTTGCCGCTTCAGCCTTGACCTCTTCGGCCTTCTCTTTTGCCTTTTCTACCTCTTTTATTTCTTGTGTAGTCTCTTCCAGTTTATCCACGGCCCCATCTACCTTTGTATTATTGACATTTGTCTGGGATATAGCTACTCCGGAAAAAACACCGGTATACAAAATTACAAACAATATCAAACTTCGTATCATATTTTTCAAAGGTTCTCTTTTCATGAAAATACTCCTAATTTTTCAAAATATACGGATGCTATTCAGCTGACATTTGAAATACCTCTTATAAAAATATTCCAAACTGCTGGAAATATATTAGCAGAGACCGAATAATCACTTAGCGCCGACTGTGATGCGCCTGCCTGAATCAACCCAAAGAAAATTAAACTTGCGGCCTCCAGGTTAACATCCTCGCGTATCATCTTATCTCTCTTTGCTTTTGAAAGAATATTCATAATAGTCTTTTTGTAATTCTGAATAACAACCGCGATCTTGCGCTTTAAGGCTTTATCGTGAAAATGAATAGATTCACTTATGCGTAATCTGCTATGTTGAGGCGCTCACAATATCACGCGGTTTCAACTCATGCTCTGCCATTATTCTTGCGATAGGCTGCTCTCCAAGATCTCTTTCGATAGGGTTGTTCATTTTTGGCTATTCGTTGTTAGTTATTCTCATGTGTTAGATAGAGCATCTTATATACATTAGCTTTTCTGTCAGAGAAATCAGGTGAAGTTGGCTTGTCTCTTGTGATCTTGATTATACCCTTCTCTTCCAACTCAAGCAAGCCCAAAGAGATGGTTGTGTCGCTTATGCCATAGAGTGTTGCCATATCTTTCTGGCTGCGAAACCAAAAGGGATATCGTGTGGAGCGAGTGGCTTCATATAAAGAGATCAGATACATATATTTTGCCCGTGTAGAGAGATGATCGGAATAATCATATTGCCAATATTCAAAGGGAATTACAATAGACGGCTTATCCGATTGTTTGATCATATCGGCATTTAAGGTAACTACGCCTTTTTTGTAATTAATAAATCCGTATTTCCTAAGGCGTGTAAGTGAGCGGTGTATTCTTTCGTAAAAATAATTATGCTCGTTGCGGTATTTACCTAGATCTTTGGGGGCAACATAATTCATCTCTTTGGCTAAAGAGTTATAATCTATAGTAATATTAGCCTCTTTCTTCTCCTGTTGCATTTTACACAATAATAGATAAAGATCTAACTGTTTCCTAGCTTGATTTTTAAGAAGCTTGCGGCCTAACTTATGTGAAAGAATAAAATCTGAGGAGATAGCCACGCCTGTAGTTGAAGGTAGGAATATATCTTTATCTTGAAAAGGGATATTATCAACATATTGCTTAAACGCAATAGCATCCTGAGAAGAATCTTTAAAATAGGTAGCTTCATAATTATCCTCTATCGCTGCCCTTGACCAGTTGGCGCTACCCATGAATAGATATTTATCATCTATAGCGACACCCTTTATATGCAGGAGCCGTTTTGGGGTATCAAAATATACAACAATATTACTCTTCCTTAATTTTTCATAAGCAAGACGATTCTCGTTAAGCTTGGAATCCTCCAGAACCACCTTAACCGAAACACCGCGGTCTTTAGCATCTATAAGATCATTAACCAATTCATTAATCGGCCCAGTTCCCTTAGGCTCTAGTATAATAAAATACATCGCAACAGTAATTGACTCCTGGGCCTGGATAAGATGTTTATGAAGGGATTCCTGATAAGCCTCCCCAAAAAGCACTTCAGCGGAAACACTTAAAGGGATGAATAGAATTAGAAGAGAGATAATAAATATTAAAAGCGTGGTTTTGCTGATTTTGGGGTTCAAGATCTGGTTCTTTCTTTTATGGGTTTGGGTGGTGGGTGATGGTATTTATCCACCTGGCCGCTAGTCGGGATGTTGGCTACATTTTTTTCAAAACCGCTTAATTATCTTTTTATATTGACATCCTTTAAAACATCCTGTATACTTTGAGTAGAATTGTGGGACTGGGGATTCCCGGTCGGCAAGCAGCTTTGACAATGTCGGAGCTGCTTGTTTATTTATGGAAAGATCTTCAACCCATACACCCGCCCCTTGCCTTTATAAAACTTCTTCCGCAAAACATTATATGCAGAATTTGCCCTTTTTGGATTATGCACGTATCTTGCTATTGGATAAGCTGCCAAATCAGCTAATTGCGTACCAATAACATTCATAGCTTTGGGTACAAATCTTAATTTAAAATCAATCTTCTTAAATCGCTCTGCCGTTATAAAATTGGTACCTTGATTTGCGATTCGCAAAAAGCTCAACATAAGCTCATCATCTTCTTTTTTCCCTCTGCTTTCCGCAATCAAGTGTACTTTTTCCTGACTCCTTTCTTCAAGAAATGGTAATAACCTTTCCATGCAGAACATCATGGCTAAATCATACGGATTATCCGCATTCAGGCCATATTTATCCTTGTGCTCTTGCTTTCGAATAACAGAAGCGATCAAACTATAATCTGAGTCTGACATAATTTTATTTATGCGTTCACAGAATTCATTCCTTTTGCGTGAATTCGTGAGAAAACCAAAATCCTTTTGGGCTTTCCTTATGTCCCTTGAATGCAATATCACTGTTTCGTGTCCAAAATAATCGATCTTAAGCTGATGCACAATCGGCATAATTTTATTATTGTAAATATCTGCATCGCAAATAAACATTGCAAGGGCAAATAATGGAAAATCCTTATCAACCAACTCTAGCGAATGATCTCCAGTTTCATCTAAGTAGACAATGTAAGCCATGTTAAATACACCTTTGCTTATTTATCTCTGTCAAGTAAATCATCTATGCCGACACCTAAAGCATTTGCTATCTTGATAAACGTAGTGATATTTTACTGCTGATTGGTGAAAGTGGCAAGGGAATTGTTGGGTGGGTGAATTGTTGATGGGGGTGGTCAGAGAAGTTTAATTCCAAAATCCAAATAACAAAATCCAAATCAAATCCAAATTTCAAATCTTCTAATTATTTTCCACTTGAGATTTATTTGACATTTGTGATTAATTTGACATTTGGAATTTGACATTTGTCATTCGGCGTGTAAAGCATTCGCGGCCGGGAGGCCGCTCCTACGTTGTGTGGCTTGCCATCCGAAGCCCTCCTACGCTTATGCGCTGCTGCTTCATAAGCATTCAAATAATAGCTCAGCATTCTTTCCCCTAATCCACTCTTCTTTGACATATCGTAAAATGCTTTTTGGCCTTTGGCTGTATCCAGATTCAATACCGCGGCCTTTTTAGCCCAAAAACACTTATTAGAAAACTTAAGCGCCATTTTTACTGCTCCTTGTTCTCGATAAATCAATAATTTGAAAGGACAAGACACAGTCCAGCCAGTTAAGATAATTAATAATCAATCCCAGGGGAAAATCCCTAACATGTCCCGATTCTATTTTCTTAATATCAGATTCGTTTATTTTTAATAACTCGGCCATCTTCTTTGCGCTTATACGCTTTTTTTGTCTGGCATATTTTATTGCATAGCCAAGCAGACTACTTTTCTTAGTTTGCTCTAAACTTAATCGAATCCGCGACTCCTTAAAAGGCGTTTCCTTGCTCATAGTTTCGATTATTTTCTCTTCAAAATTATCCCAAAAACTATCATCATTCATTGCTACACTACCTCCTTATAGCTCTGCCTTCCCACCAACTCGTTTATCTTAATTTTTTGAAAAATTAGCTATCTTAGTAAACTTAGTGATATTTTACTGCTGATTGGTTAAGGTGGCAAGAAAATTGTTGGGGGGGTACGAGTTGGGGATAACGTCAGATTAGAGATTGCCACGTCGGCGCCTTCGGCGCCTCCTCGCAATGGGCATAATACTCTTAAATTGTTGTTGCTCTTTTTCATAATTTACTATATATAAACAAGATGGGTTAATAATAGTATGCTATTCTCGAAAGGAGTTGAGAATGTTAAAAAAAACGATGCCCAACTTGCATGTCAAAGAAAGTTATTTTATTTGGCAAAACTACTAACAATAAACAACGATACAAATGTGTCAAATGCAACAAAGCCTTCATATGGAAAAGTAAGCTTAATAAACTATTCAATGAAAAACGCTGGTTCGATCTTTGGGTCAAAGAAAGTTATTCAATTAGGCAGCTTAGTAAAATTTCAGGCCACAGCAAGTCAAAACTTGAACGTATTAAGAATCGTTGGCTTAACAAATTACCTATTGAATCTAAAAATCTAACCAAGCACAAATACATAATCTATGATGGCACATATTTTCATAAAAACGGATGCTTAATGAGTCTTATGGATACCAAGACACAAAACATAATATCAACCATCTATGCCAAGAAAGAGGGTTACAAGACCACCTATCCATGGTTTATGAGGCTTAAAGCAGGGGGTCTTAACCCTCGTTATATCGTCATGGATGGAGAACAATCTGTCATAAGGTCTATTAAGCTTGTTTGGCCTAACGCTACAATACAGCGTTGCCTGTATCATATCCAGCGTGAAGGCATGAGATGGTTAAGGACATATCCAAAAACGCAAGCTGGCAGAGAACTACGCTACCTCTTAAAAGGCTTATGTGCCATTAGATCTATCAAAGAACGAGATGCTTTTATTAGTAACTACAAAAACTGGTTGTCTAAACACATAGAATTTATCAAGTCATTACCAACTAATATTATCGCGTTTAAAGATCTTAAAAGAACAATTGTACTAATAAACAATGCCTTGCCTGATATGTTTAACTACTTACAAACAAGCTCTATCCCGGCCACAACTAACGCCTTAGAGGGCTTTTATTCAAGGCTTAAGGCTGATTATCGTAGACATCGTGGCTTAACTCAAAAGAGCAAGATTAACTACTTAAAATGGTACTGTTTTTTAAAAAATAACAACAATCTGTGACTAATATGCCCGCAATGACGACTGTGATCGCGGCCGGAGGCCGCTCCTACGTTGTGTGGCCTGCCACCCGAAGTCTTCTTCTATGAACTTCCCCTTTGACAATATTCATATATGTGGTATATTTATAGTGAATCACGATAAGAGGTTACCCAAAGGGTTTTGTCCCGCGGCGATACCTCTCTTCTTATTGCTCCCGATGAAATCCTATTCTTCTTTTTGGTTTCTCTATAGAAGGTGCCATTAATTCCCTGATAACTTCAAAAATTACCTTTATTTCCTCGTCTTTTTTCTCCATCTTTCTTTCGAGTTCCATCAGCTTATGCGCAAGTTTCTTATGGGTAGAAATGATTTCCTTGAGCCTGACAAAAACACGCATAATAGCAATATTTACCTGTATAGCTCTTTCACTATTAAGGATACTCGATAACATAGCAACTCCCTGTTCTGTAAATACGTAAGGTAAATATTTGCTATGTCGTCCTCTTTTTAAGGTGCCAATTTGGCACCTTAAAGTTTTATACTCCTCTTTTGTAAGTCTGAACATAAAATCTTTTGGAAATCTTGTAATATTCCTGCGAACTTGGCGAGTTAGTTGCTTTGTTTCAACCTCGTAAAGTGACGCTAAATCTCTATCAAGCATCACCTTTTTAGACCTAATTAACAATATCTTATTCTCAATAACTTCTTGGGGAATTAAATGTGTCGTTGCTTTTTTCATAATCTTTGCCTCGTTTGTGGAAAGCATAAATATATTTAAATTTACTTTAACAAACTATCAATATAATACTATCATCTTATTAATAGGTTGCTATCAGTTTATTACTCTTAATTAAATGACATTTTACTGCTGATTGGTGAAAGTGGCAAGGGTTATTTGGAGGGGCAACCTTCAATTAGCTCGATCTTCTTCTTTCGCGACCATCGTTTAACTTCGCACTCTCGCTTTCTAGCTGAGGATAAATTGCTGTGGCACTCACGATAAGCAATCTTTACCGGTCTCCTGCCTCTTGTATATTTGCTTGCCTTGCCGGCATTATGACGAACCAGTCTCTTATCAAGGTCGTTTGTCACACCAGAATATAAAGAGTTGTCGGAACATTTGAGGATATAGAAATAATATGGGGATGGCATGGTTTTTGTGCCCCTCGTCGCTGAAATTGCTCCTATTCGTCAGATGCTTGGGAGGCGAGGGGAACCTACGGTTGTGAATGTGCTCTCGTCCGAGTGTGACTGCGCCCCTCGTCACCAACAAATTCTTCCTTTTCGTCAGATTTTGTTGCGTTCCTCGGGACAGCTTTTGCTTCGCAAAACCTGGTGGGCCCGGTAGGACTTGAACCTACGACCAATTGATTATGAGTCAACTGCTCTAAACCGACTGAGCTACGGGCCCGTGAATAGCATATGGCAAATTGCATATGGCTAAAAGCTTATTGCTCATGGCATTTAATTCAACTATAAAAGTATGGGGATTATATCATACGGCTAGGTAATTATTCAAGTAAAATATGAGTTCTGGGAAATTACCATGATGTATACTAAAGTGTGTCCTTTGACAGTAGACTCTAAAGTTTTTACTTG
>JBHPDT010000056.1:0-13042 GCA_042577545.1 Candidatus Omnitrophota bacterium
CAACACAGGAGTCACTGACATAAGCGCCCTTAGCGATATGCCTCTTGAGTGGTTAAACCTTTTCAACACAGGAGTCACTGACATAAGCGCCCTTAGCGATATGCCTCTTGAGTGGTTAAACCTTTTCAACACAGGAGTCATTGACAACCAAATAGAAAGTGTTTTTGGAAGCCCATCTCATGAAGGAAGGCTTACTATAATAAATCAAAACAACATGTCAAGTCAATACCCGCTTGCCGCGCCTAAGACAACCCCTGCTGCCAAGCCTTCATCAGCTGGAACTAGGGAGGATATGCTTGAGCTCTTAGGAAAGATGGCCGAAGAGGACTTTAATGTAAAGGCCAGGCCGATCGGATGGATGGCTGAGCTGGATGGTATAGTACATACACATACGGCCATCTTTGATGAGCTCGCGGAAGCTGTAGAAACGTATGAGCTAGATGGTCAACATGTAGATGTAGAGACTTTGATCGGAAACTATCTTGATTGGCTGATGATCTCTGTATTTCCATATATGAAAGAGCAGCACATAGAGCAGGGGACATTAGAGCAGCGTAAATATCAACCACGGCTTTGGCAGAATCAGCATATGGGTTATATTGTAGAAAGAGTAAAAGAACGTGATGACTTGACTACGGCCTTTGCCGATTATATGAAAAATAGAACAGGCCAACAGAGGGACGAGCTAGGCAATCTATTGGTAAAGCTCTGCGACAACAATCTCGATATCTGGTATCAGTATCTCATCGCTCTTGCCCCGGAATCAAATCTCCCCGATGCTGTGGAGGCATTGGTCGCATATGCCCAGAGCGCCGCGACAAGAAACGCTGTTGAGAAGGTAAAGGCAGAGCGCGCCTACGCGATATGCTATGATATTATGTTTAATCTAGTGGGTGAAGAAGCAGCTGCTCAATATCTAGAGAAGATGGACGAAGTTGACATGGCTCTTCAGGAACCGCAGAAGAATGCTGACAGAGAACAGGTTCGTCAGGCAGCAAGAGGGGCAAAACCTGCGCTCTTGCCTGATGGCGACAGACTGCTATATAGAGGTCGGAGCCCACTAAGGTTTGCTCCTTCAAGTATGGGAGGAGGCGATGCCGGATACTCTGTAGTTTCAGAGAGTGAAGTTAAAGGCGGTGAGCAAAAGGTCTTTAATATGCCTATAGCCACATCCAGGAACAGGTGGGCGCCCCCGTCGGTATCCGAGGGATTTATGCACAGAATTCCCAAGAAAGAGATGAAATTCCATCTTATAAGCAGTATGGTCATAGGAGAAGACTATGCGCCTGATCAGACCATAGATGAAGAAAATATAAGGAAACTCTTTTCTGAAAAAGATGGCAAGGTCTTTGCTGATACAAAAGATCCTCTCTATTTCTTAAAATATACTCTCTTTTTCTCGCGCATGATAGGCGCTGGTCTAAGAGAGGTATATGATGCAGCTGTAACAGCAGGCAGAGAAGATGGTGTATGGGAAGAAAGATCCCAGGAGCTTATGGAGAATCCAAAGGAGCTCGCTCAGTACTATTATGACCATGCGCCAGAACAGGCGTTAGAAGATGTGTGGAAGTTTATGAATAAGGGCGGGCTTTCATTTACATCATCCAGTCAGGATGCTCTTATCTCAGCTGGTTTAAGTTCATCAAGCGCCTTCACCCTAGCTGCCCTACAGGCAATGTATCTCATGACTTCACAGCATGATATCTATAATGAGAATCACCCGCTTCTTCGCAGTGTCGCCCATGCCATGGAGAGAGATCTTGGAAGAAACACAGGGCGTCAGGATATAATCGGGCCTTTCCCTGGTTTTAAGCTTATAACATATGGGTTAGACGGTGAATTAATTGTAGAAAAGACAGATGTGATGGAAGTGAACCAGACTCAAGTGGACCGTTTCCAAGAACGGGTAGTGCTCTTTAAACCTGGAATTGAACGCGCAGCCAGTACAAATATCAATGAACGAAAGATGGCTTATTTCATCCGGGAACCAGACTCATTCAAGGCCATAATGGAGATCACCGCTATACATCATGATATTGTCAATGATTTTCAAGATGGCACGATAGATGCATTTGGCGCAGATTTAATGGAATATACATATATAAGAAGCCGTATTCACGCCTCAGCTGTGCCTGATTACATGGCAGACCTATTTAAAGATCTTATGGATAGACAATTGATCATATCTGGTGGTGAGCTTGCCGGAGCAATGGGAGAAGGCGCTACAGCGGTATTTTTAGCCACGGACCTTGGTCTTGCTGAAACTAAATACGATGGAGTACTTATGAGCAGGCTTGAGGCTGAGCTGGCGCGGATCATGACCGAAAATGGGCAGTTTAAAAACGCGGAAGTCGCATATCTTAAGGTGCATGAGGACGGTCCAGCCGCGACAAGCACAGAGCTATTTGATATGCCTGTCTATATCGGCGATGACAGAGTAGATAGCGCGCGAAAAGCAGCGGCATTCGAATTTAATATGTTTAAGAAGATTCTGGCTGACAAAATAAAGAGCAAGGGTGGTGATGAGGCCGGTCTTAAGGTAGTCATAAACCTGGCAGCCGCTCCTTCAATGTCTACCTTCTATGAAGAACTGTCCAAACTCTTTATAGCAGCGGATGCTAAATATGAGAAATCTCATACAGGAGTTACTCATTACTATAGAGATAAGCTGCAATTTGTCCACCTAGATGAGTATGAGGACTTCCCCCCACAGACCGATAAGAGTCTGATCTCATTTAAGTCATATCTTAAGAAACATGTAATAGATCAGTTTGGCATAAATGAAGATCAGATAGCATATCTCTTAGATGTCAAAGATAAGACAGCCCGCGGGTATGGTGAATATTATGATACGTATATAAAGAGCCAGGGCGGCCTCGATATCTCATGGATCGGTATAGGTGAGAATGGTCACATGGGATTCAACGATCCTCCTGCTAGCTTTACACACGAAGGCATGATACGTGTTAAACTTGACAGGGCGTGTAGAGTACAACAGGTTAGGGATGTCCCGGAAGCATATAATCCTAATGGTCTACGTGTATTCTATCAAGAAGGCGATACTGATATCCCAGACGGTTATGAGGTCGATGATGAGATCCCTGCTGATGAGGGCGGACAGATGGAAGAGGTGCTTAAGAATGTACCGCAGTTTGCCTGGACAATGACTATACCGAGCATTCTTGCCGCTAAGCATGTCGCGGTTATTGTACCTACGGATGCTAAGAAGGAGGCCATTGCCGCGCTTGCTACGAGCGATATCAGTCCAAATATGCCCGCAACATGGGGCTTTACTCATAAGAGCATCGGCTTGTTTGTGGATAGAGAAGCTGCGCAGGATCTTCCCAAGGTGGATGCTAAGGGCGATCCGATACCAGCTGGCCAAAAGACACTTTATTTTAGCACGACCCACGGAATCAGCGTTCCGGCTGAGGGTGAGGATCCATTTGCTGTAGAAGCCAAGGCTGCATCAGCCGGCACAATAGCTGACGATCTTCTTAAGGTGCTTGACCTTGATGAGATTCTTGCTGTTAAGGAAGCGGGAGAACTTGATGCTAAGCTTAGTCAAGCTCATGATATTGCTCAAGCTGACATGGATATTGCGCGCATTATTCTATCATCAGAGACCGCAGCAAAGGTAGCTAACATAGCAACAGAGATTATGCCAGAGGGATATGAAGGCACTATCTTCTTTAATGATATAGCGCAAGAGCTGCCTGATAAGCAAAGGGCTATACTTAGAACTATGCTTGGTAAAGATACACCCTATGCCGCTGCTTTAGAACAGCGCTTAGGTGTTAAAGTACGCCTCTATTCTCAGCGCACTGATGAAGATATGATGGGTGAGTATATTATAGTATCGAATCAGGTTATAGGAGGCGCAGAGGATGCAAGGTACTTCATGTATGAGCAGGCAGGACTAGATTCATTAGATGACCTGTATCTGCGTGTTATGCCTATGTTGGCTATTGCAAAAGGCCTTCTATTCTTAAATGAAGAATCGCAGACAGATCTGATGCAGGCGATTATTGAGGCGCTAAACGCGCTTACAAGAACAAATAATTATAGTCAAAAGATGTTGCTTGAATATATAGACGCGGTACAAAAGTTTGGTTTTTCCGCGCTGACAGTAGTTCTTCCTGGTCCAGAACGTTACGATCAAGAGGAGCTTGAGAAGCGTCATCGCATAGCGCTCGCAGCCCTCATCGCCGCGTAAAAACATTTGGGGACGGTCCTAAAGGGGACAGGCTTGAGCACAATTTTTGTTAAAATTTAACAAAAAAATAATGACGATAAGTAAGAACGGCCGCCCCATACCAGTCGTTGTGCTCAGGTACGGGGCAAACTGGCCGCGAATGGAGATTGTTCGCGGTCAGAGACCGCTCTTACGTTAGTGAATATAAGTTGGCCCTTGCTTTAAGACAATATAGTCCCTCGTGGCATACGTGCAAGCGATTGCCATTAGGGATTTACCCTTCGACGCAGCCACCTTTGGTGGCTTTGCTCAGGGTTAATTCGCGCATATGATTTATGTCGCACATAGCGCTCCATAAATCATGCGCTCATTAAAGGAGTATGCCAAATGAACTGCTATATTAAAAAGAGTATCTCTATTATAGTCTGCATATTATTCTTATCTAATAATATCGCAACTTCCTATCCATCCAATTCTTATAAATCCCACGATACCTTGCGTGAAGCATCCCTGGCTAGTGGTCTGTCTGGCGCTCGCACTGAGATAGCTGGTGATCTCACCAGGCCCGAAGCAGGCAAAGGCTCATCAGCTGGTATTTCTCAGGGGGATCCGGATACTGAGAGGGCCCAAGGTCTTGATGCATTTTTCCAGAAAAATTTTGGTACATTATCTGAAACCATTACAGATGCTCCCGGCCGAGACAATGCCCAAGGTGAACTTGTAGCATCCAGTAAGCGCGGCGATGGTTTAATACATATTATTCATAAAGACTCTGGTGAAGAATTTAAGTGCCGCATTGATGAGCTAGAGAAGTATCAAAGCACAGCCAAGGATGAGAGAGATAGAAAAGTTTCAGAGAAGAAAAGAACTATTCCCACCTCAATACACCACACCCTAGGCACAATAATCCAAGCTAAGAAACTAGCTGAATCAAAAGGTAAAGAGTTTACAGGCATGAATATCGCCTTAACCAGCACTGTTCCTTATGGCGCTGGATTATCTAATTCCGCGGCAAACTGCTGCGCTGTGTCTATGGCCTTGAATAATATGTATGATATGGGCTTAGAGAAGAAGGATATTGTAGAGTTAGCCCGCGATGGTGAACATGATGACTTTGTAGGTGGAAGCTGTGGATATCTCGATCAGATCATTATTATGTATGCTAGACCGGGTTTTATGTGCATGATAGATTATTCCAAGCTTCCTGATATAGATGCTGCTGTCTCATACCATGAGTCGAATCTCCCTAAAACATTGCAGCGAGTCTTAATAAACACAAAAGTATCCCGTGAACTTACTGAAACCGAATATGATGACAGGGTAATAGAACTAGAGCTTGCTCATAAGATACTGACTGGAGCCCTAGGTCGGGATATAACAAGTACATCGCTCAGCTTACATGATATCCAGGCTCTTATGCAGCGATTAAACGGAACCGATACTCCTTACCCTATAGGTTCTATTCCCTGGGCTCATTTGGATCATGGCACAAAGAGGCTGTTGAAGCATTCATCACTAGATCTGGATGACTTAGCCAAGATAGCAGCTTATGTGGATAAGAACTATTCAATACCTACCAAAGAGGCTGGCACAGATGGCCAATCAACCCAAGAGAGATTAAAGAGACATCATGATACAAGTGAGTACGCTAAGCTAACGATAAGAGAGAGCTTTGCTATTCTGCTAAAGAGAATGCGTCACCAGTTCACATCTTCTGTAAGAACTCCGCTAACAGTTAGGGCATTAGAAGAAGGTGATGTTGATGCGTTCTTAGCCTTTATACACGGTGAGGGCGTAAGCTTAAGAATGAGTGGTGACTTTGAGATTACAGGTGATAATGGCGCTAAGGATAAGCTCCTTGATATCGGTTACGCGGTTGCTAAAAAGCTTGGCATTAAATGCGCTGGCCGCATGGAAGGTGGCGGAGGCGGTGGAAATGTCGGTTTCTATGTAGATAGAACGAGTAATGTAAGTTATCAGAGATGGCTTGAGTTAACATTGAAAGAGTATAATGAATGGGCCAGAGAGAATTTGAAAGATTTTGAAGATGTCACCCCTGAGCCTGAGAACGGTGTTATTGAGCCTATCTTAGCTGCTGGCGCCCGCACCTTAAAAGAAACTCCCAAATCCTCATCAGGTGGGGAGACCATGGAGTTTGAAGTTACGCGGCCGCGCATATCGATGAGCTCAGTCAAGCTTTATGTAGATGGTAAGAGCCTGCTCTCGTATGAGATTTCAGATGACTCCTTATCCGCCGAAGGTGCTATTGAGTATGCCATTAATTATGTAAGTATGACCGCTAGTAGCGGTCTCTGGAATAGAGAAAGAATGAGAGAGTCGCTCATAGAGCTTAAGACCCCTAGTGGAGAGAGGCTATTTCTTATAAATACTCAGGCCAGAGGCCCTATGCTTATCAGGCTTGTTCAAAAGAGTGATACGCCAACCGTTAATTACGTTGAGGGTTATAAGGTTCTAGAAGGAGATACTTCGGGTCTCCCGAAGATTGTCGATACACTTGGAAAGAGAAATCCAACACGCAAGTACTGGGAGAATTACTTATATGGCCCTGGAGTGAGGTTCGCAGAGACTGTACGCGTTCTCAGAACCCAAGGGCTAAAGAATAAGGGTATATTAGAAGCGGTTGGAATCGCAGTAGATACTGTTAATGCTCTGCTGGAGAAAGCGGAAATTGATGGGTACGGATATGCTCATGATGATATTAATGGCGATGGTTATGAGATTAGTATTCAGGGAACACCTTCAGCTGCTGGTAAATCCAGCATTTCTGTTGTAGTAATGTCACCCGAACCATTTATACTTGGTGGCACACAAGCGATACTTAAGAGCAATCGTCCCAGTAGGCGACATACCGCTATCTTTAAGCAAGAGAATACAGGAAGAGCCAAGGTAGTATTTAGAGATTTAGATTTCTCCTCTGCGAATGCAAGTGAAGTACGATTTGGACTTAGCATCAAAGTTCTTAGCGGCGCTATGAAAAAAGATATCGCAGCTGTGCCAGCCAAATCCTCATCCGCTGGGGATAAGTATGAGATGGTTGTTGCGGCATTGGGCGCAGATGAAGCTGGTAGGCGTAGAGCAGCAATGTTAAGCGAGGTCAGAGCTCTTATAGCGGGTAAGTCCTTTAGCGTTGATGATAAGGGTGAGGCGCTTGAGTTTAAAGGTGATACACATACGGTTACTATAACTATCGACGGAGATCCTGCTGAAGATACGATGTCAGTCTCTATTTCTATTGAGAATCATTTGATGCACCGTACCCTAGTTGGACGCATACCATTTGTTCTTCTTAGCGCAGACCCTGATGATACATATACAGAGGAGACAATCCAACAGACAGAGACAGGCGCTTTAGTAAACTTCAGAGACCTCCCCACTAAGACAGTGTCACAACAATCTGTTGAGTATGAGGTAACTATCAAATCCTCATCAGCTGGCAAGGGTGATGAGTGCGCGCGTGTTGTGGCAGAACTTAGCAAGAATAATGGTCCTAGTAAAATTGAAGAGATGGCTGCTGAATGGGTTGATGAGGTGAAGACTATTATGGATGGGAAGATAATAACAGCAACACGAGGGGCCTCAGATTTTTCTCCTAAGTTATCAGCCAAGTTAAATACAACGGTAGACGGTGATCATTTTAGCGCGAAACTTATTTTAGAGGGTAACGCGCAATCGCCAAAGGCTCTTCTTGGCAGAATTGCGGTGTCACTCTGGGAGGTATCTGGATCAGGATCAGAGACTCTGATTACTACAAAGTTTACGATGCAGAATTCACCCAACAGCGCTGAGGTAGAGTTTAAGAACCTACCTATTAAAAAAGGCGGTAGATCGGTAGAGTATAAGGTCGCGATAGGCCCGTCGCGTATTTCTCTATATAGTGTTCTTAAGACAAAGATCGATTACGAGGATGTTGCTGGCGAGGAGATTCGAATAGACGGTGGTGAAAAGTTTGGAGCGTTTAGTTTCCTCGTGGGTGAGATAGATGACCTGCGGTGGAGTAGATATAAGAGGCGAAATATGCTAACCGCAGCAGGCGTTAAAGAGTTTCTCAAAAAGCGAGGCATGATCGTTGACAAAGACGAGATAGTTACTATCAGCAAGAGAAGCAAAGAAAGAATATCATATCTACTACTGATGAAAGAACCGGGCTCAGGAGTAAGACTGCCTGTTCTGGTCTGGTCTATGAAAGATGGCGCTGATTTAAATATGATATTATTTGGCAGGGTTCTAAAAGAGGCTGATCTTGGCAAGATCGTGGATAAACTTGCAGTTGAAGATCCAAAGCGACGAATATTTACAGAATACATGGCAGGTGAAGGCAGATCCCTTCTGGTTCCCAAATCCTCATCCGCCGGACAGCATGAGATGTTATTATTTGATCCTGGGCTTGCTATAGCAGATAGAACAGGACTTCGTGAAGCAGTTGTTACCCAGGATCCTGCGCAGCCAGAAAGAGCGCAAGATACAAGAGAGCTCGTAGGATCTGCCCCAGAACCTTTAAGAATAAGCGTCCCCCTTCGCATAGTAGATGGTCCGGGCTCAAGCCTCGATATTAGGAAATTCGGTGAGAGGCTCACTCCTAAAGAGGCAAAAGAGCTTAAACAGATACCCGCTACTCCTACATTTACCAGCACAGATAGGATAGTGATAAGAATTGAAAAAGCTGATGATCCAGATAGTACGGAATATATTGTACCTAAGAAATACGCCAAATTCTATGGCATGCCTAAAGATGGGCGGTATGTTGTCAAAGGAGATGTTGAATTGACAGGTGAGGGCCTTCTGCCGAAAGGCCAGAAGGACGCTGCGGCATTCATATTCTCTAATGTCTTTAAGTTAAAGGGTTATAGGATCGTTGTTGAGGAGATCCCGATAATGGCGTTATGGGGAGGAGTAGAGAGCTCAAGCGCTTTCAATTTAGCCCTTACTTCTGTGGCAGGCATGCTTGCGGAAGAAGGGTCTGCATGGAGCGATATATTTGGGGATATATTCGATTGGGATAATGGCACAATATCTTCAGGCCCAAATGGCGGACAGGGTACTTTAGCAAGCTACCTAGGAGGCGCCTACCTTCATCATTGGCTCGCTGGCATGAAAGATGATGATGGTCATCTGCTAAATTCTGTGAGTGCTATGTCGATGAGACTGCTTGAAGAAGAAGACTATGAATTCTTCGAATCACGCATGGCCATTGTCCAGCCGGGAAAAGAGCTGATGGATGGACTGCCTGTCGTTGGGCGCACAGCCACCCTTACAAACGACATGTGGACCGACCTATTAGTAGATGAAGATCCTGAGGCTATGAAGCTTTTCGAAAAAATGCCGGAGTTGGCTTATCAGTATACTCAAGGCATAATTAATAAAGATATGCGCATGGTAATCAATGCTGTGGTGATGTTTGAACTTACAAGAGATAGTCTCTGTAAAAGATGGGTTACACTCGCGCTGATGCCTGATGGTGAAAGACCAGAATATGCTGATAAATACGCGGAAAAATTAAAAACCGACGATGTATTACGAAAATATCATGAAGAACTTGGAGGTGGTTTAAGAGATTTCAGCATGTATTCAGGGGATCAGTCTGATTTTATTATGCGTGGCGCAAGCAAGGGCGTGGCCTTAATGCCACTTGGAGCCGGAGGCATAGGAGCGAATTATCTTCTTGTTGCTTCTTCTCCGGAAGCAAGGGACGCTTTTCTTAAGGAAGAAGGGCTTGATTTACTGACTGATGAGACAGTTGAGGAAGCGCTAGCAAGTGAAGGTGAGAGAGTCTTAAGAGGTTATAAGGAGTTTGAGATAAGTGCTGATGGAATTAGGTTTAAGGGTTTTGATAAGATAGGAATTCAAGAGCCTGTTGCGCCAGCGCGCATTATATATGATGAGGATACCGGAGGCATGAGCCTTGCTAAGGCCGCATCAGCTGGGGAGGCTATTGCGCGCGCTAAGGCCTTATTAGCTAAGGTGGCTACTAACGGGCCTGCGTCGCTTTTGTGGAAATTCAAAGCTGCATATCAAGAAGTATTTGGTGCTGTCAGAGTTCATGGTGCTGATATTCCTCTTTATGAAAAAGAGAAGATCAAAGGTTATGCCGAAGTATCTGTCCCTGATATAAGATCATTTATATGCGACTCTTTAGAATTTGATCAAAGAAAAGATGAGAAAGTACTTCCAGAGTCAGTGATTAGGATAGCATCGGGAGTAGATAAAGTAGGTTTGTTAGACGATTATCCTAGCCCAGGCAGCAAGCCAGCGCTGTTTGAAGTCTATCTCTTTTTAACAAGAACACCTACTGTATTCGGATTTGATAAATATAGGCCTGTTATATTGAGAACATTAAGAAATAGAGACGGCTCTTATCAGGTGCGCGCTGATTATGTCTTTGACGCTTCTCAAGATCAGCTGCGTTCTATAATTGATCAGAACACATCAAGCAATAGCCAGGATATTCTAGATATCTGGAATCTCTATTTTCAGGTATCCGCATTATTAGGATCACTTCCGGATCATCGATTTAATATTGTGGCAGATGCCCTGCCTATAAAAAAATTAAAGGATCAAGGCTTGAATGATCGCCAGGTCTTAGCGCACATGAGAGAAACCAGGGAGATGGTGAGAGCTAAATTTATGATTTCCCCTATCTTGGCAATAAAACATGATGAAGGAAGGACCAGTGATACTGAAGAAGTATCTTTGCCTGAGAGGACTCATGCTGAATATAAGCTATCTTGGGCCCTGGCCGCGGATTCTCATGGCAATGGTAATGTACTCCGGATTGAGGTTAGCGCGGAAAATCATACAACATGGTGGAAAGATGTTGCCCTTCGCGTTGTTAATGAGCGTACAAAAGCTGATTTTATACTTCCGATGTTTCAAAAAGGCGCTACCACAGCTGGTAACGAGATGTCCGGACTAAGCGCTGACAGCTATAAGATTACATTAGCCCCATCAGTACTTGAGGGTGTTACTGTTGACAAGGCCTCATCAGCTGGCGCGCCGTTCTCTAGCAGAGCGATGAATATTGAGAGGGCGGTTGCGAGACTGCACCGAAAAGACAATCTTGATGCTCAAGAGATAACTGATATGACAGCCACAGCCGTAGCTGCAATAGCCGAACTTCTAAGTGACGCAGAGATCAAGGCTGGTATGGCGCCAATAAAGACGACATTACCAGGTGACCCGAGTGTTAAGGTCCAGATGCGGTTAGAGAAACGATACGCAAATATATATAACCTTAATATAGTCATGTACAGAGTAGGAGAGGCCGCTCTGGCGCTTGATGGCATTAGATTTTCCCTAAAGAAGAAGGGTAGAGCAAGCATGCGTTGTTTATCAAAGCAGGTTAATGAAGGTACAGCCATTGCCGCATTTGACAATCTGTTCCTAGACGCGGGACATAGCTATATATTAAAGGTAGAGCCATCAAGCTCATCCATTAATATAGATCGCGTTAGCGCTATTATAGAAGGTTTGCCATCGGAGAGGAGATCATTGGCAGCTGCGGCATTAGATCGAGCTGGTCAGGCCCTTGGACGTAGATGGCGCTGGCCGGAGTTCTCAAAAAAATGGCCCCATGCGGATGCCTATCTTGAGAAATCCCAGGCTGTTAATGTAGGCGGTACTGATATAGCTATCGACAGAAAGAGTAAAGTCGCTTTCTTTGATTCGTTTCCTACGATGGTTGCCAAGGGCAGGCCTTCGACAGAATCTCTGCTAGCCCGTATTGTTTTACCGCGCAGCCCGGAAGGAGAGCATATTATTAAAAATTCGATCTTTAGGATAGCCTTCTCCACAGGAGCTCTACCACAATACGAGATCTTTCTCGGATTATCACGAAAACCCTCTGATGAGGGTTCTGACATATATAGGCCTGTGATTATAAGGATATTCAGGGAGTTTGAAAAACGCGGCGATAAGGTGCGCATGCATATAAATTATATAGAGGATGAGTCAATAGATTATCTATTAGCAGTATATGTGGATCCTCTTACACCGGAAGAAGCTAGCAAGACAATAGAGGTGTGGCAGGAATTTAATAAAGCAAGGATGCGCGCGATCATAGGCGACGAGATATTATTTATTCCTCAAGATGATCAGCAGGAGGCTGAGTCCCGGGATGATGAGATCAGACAGTTCTTAAGAAGATTACTGGCAGCGTCAAGCGATGGAGAGATATCTGTAGTTGTTCAATCCGTAGACTCTTATGAACCGCTCGCTAACCAATTTGTAATAAGAGAAGGCGCGGGCGCGGATGACAGGATCGAAGCTATCGTTAGAACAACAGGATCTTTTGGCGCGGTTATCTTGCCATCTGACTTCTTCTTAGACAATAGAGAACTGGTATTTGACCCGGGCATGGATGATCAGCTAAGAGCATGGCTAATAACCATGTTTATAAAGCTGCGTGCAGATCTTCATGCTGTGCCTGGCAGCAACAATTTAAGAGTTTCAGTTATTCTACAAGAAGGACAGCCAAAGACCTGGAGCCTCAGCAAGCTCAAGGATGTGGCAGAGATGCAGGAATTTGTACTGAGGGCAACTGAGCAGGAGATCACTTCAGGCTCAGATGCGGTCACCATAAGAGATGCTTCCAAGGCCTCGTCAGGTGGAGATCAGATGCGCAGCTTTGCTGATTATAAGAGGATAGTCTATGCTGTTAATAGAGTACTTTCTATTGTGTCACGCGCGCCTTATCTGTCTATTGGTGCAGATATTAGTTCTCCCAATATATATAGATCTGACTATCACCGCAGCCATATTGAGCTTTACAGATTGGGTGCATCGTATAGCGTGAGTGATGCTGGGCATCATTATGATGATGTGCAAATGGCG
>JBHPDT010000057.1:0-12933 GCA_042577545.1 Candidatus Omnitrophota bacterium
TTTGATTTTTTCATTTTTAATTTATAATTATTAGTTTACCATCTATTTCGTAAACAGCTGAAATACCACCAATATAGCGACTAAGGCTAGTGCTTCCGCGAATACCAATGCTATAACCATCGCGGTATATATCTTTGGCGCGGCAGAAGGATTCCTGCCTAAGGCGCTAATGCTGGCAAAAGAACTTGCGGCAAATACAGCGCAAGGACCTAGTATTGTTATACCAAATATGAGTAAAATATAAAGATTTCGACTCACGTATCTTCCACAATAATGGTTACATGGTTCTTATCAGCCTTAGCTATCCCCCTGTGTATTCTAAAGACCTTATCTTCAATAATTAATCTGCCTGAAATCAAGCGGCTGATGATGCTCTTATGATATGGGAGAATTTCAAATATACCTTCTTCACCAGGTAGAATAATATTCTTAGCCTTTCCCTGGAATACCACCCTCTCTGGGTTTATCACTGTAACGTTTATATCCATAGATTACATCACGACAACTTGTTTGACACGCATTATATCGGTTTGCGGTTATCGGTTTACGGTTTACGGTAGGTGCGCCCGCCAGAGGCGGGTCCGCCTTCGGCGGAAACACCGAGAACCGTACACCGAACACCGATCTTTTGCTTGCCCCTATTATATCGGTTTTAGGTTTTCGCCTAATACTTGGCCGAATACCGAGAACCGTACACCGAACACCGAACACCGATCTTTTGCTTGCCCCTATTATACCAGTACTCCCGCTACGAATCCACTCCTTCTTCACTTCCAGGCTCTTTTTCTGATGAGTCAGATCCCTGACTTGGAAAGGCCTCTTTTTTTGATTCTAATATAGCCTCGCTCGCAACGCTTGCCTGTTTGTGCCATGTAAAGAATAGAACCATTGCCAGTAGCCCAAGGAATATGACTATTATAAATATTACTATCCAGGTCATAGCCATTGAAGGGGAATCAGCCTTAATATCAGGAGTCTCCAACATAGATGGCTGTGGTGGAGCGCCCGCTGTGGCAAGTATCTTCTCAAGTTTTTCAATATCCTCTTTTATCTCATCCACAACAATCAGATTCTGACGATATACACCGATATGACGCTGACGGCTTACAGATTCATCAAACTGAGATGTTCTTACCTCATTAACTCTAGGATATATCGTATCAGCTATCAGCTTAGCCTCTAAGTAATAACTTGTATCCTCAAGCTCCCTTAGAATAGCGTCTGTCTGCCCTTCAAGATCAGCAAGCTTAGGGTCAGGCAATATCCAAATATCATTTATCTCGATCTCAAATGTACGTACCTCCTGTGGGGCTAATTCAAGTTTTGGCATAAACGCGAAATAGAGTGATTTCTCAACATCATACTCTATAGCAAGTCCGCCAGAATCGACAATATCTTCTGGGCTAGTCTCCTGCGGCAAGTACTTCTTGACCTGCACATTCTGAGTTCTAAACTTAGACGGGTTAACCGCGATAACACGGAATATCACACTACCTGACTGCATATCTGTAGAGACAACAGGAATATCCATGCCGCCAAATTTTGACTCAAATAAAGCTAGGAGTATATCTATTACAGTACCTATAGCCTCTGTCTTATTGCGGACCTCCTTCATGGTCGGTGATTCCTTTAAGGCCTCTTCTAAGATATCGCTAAAGTCATATCCCTCATCACCAGCCAGCTGTTTAATCTTCTCTGATATATCGTTTAGCGTTCTATTAAGGGTGGCTGACGGGCCCTCTTTTGAGAGTATCTCAGGAAGCTCATCAACAGCATCTCTTAAGTTCTTCAGGGTTAAGGCAATATTAATACTGTCACCAGATATGAGCACCGACTCAACCGCCTTAATAGCTGTCAACGCCTTCTTTGCCGCGCGTTCAGCGCCAGGAGCCGCGGCAGCAAGACCTGCTATAGCTGTTATACTCATACTCTCAACCATAACAGAACCTGATACAAGTCCGCCTGTTGTCTGCTCACTTGCGATATAACTAAAGGCCTTTCCAGATTTAAAGTTTGCGTCTACTGTTAGATCATAGTAGTAGAGACCTGGCTGCGTTATGTCTGTTAATACTATGCCACCAGTTATAAGCGAGCCATCCCACGCGTAGATATCGAGTATCGGGACCTTTCCTGGTGGACCCTGAACAGTTATTGTAACATCTTCACCAGTCAATACAGGGTTAGGCGAGGCGCTCGCGGCCCATGAGTACTTCTCAGCTGTTTCCTGAAGCGCTTCACCAGCTTCGACAGCTCTATCAGCTCCTGACTGCAGTGTTGTAAGGGCCTCGTTTGCGGTCTCCTCAAAACTTGTCAAACTCTCATTAACCGCGTCTTTCATCTCCTCAGTCGCTTCTTCAATAATCTCCTTCTGCTCATTCATCTTCGTAGTGATAGTAGTTGCCTGAACAGCAAGGGCCGCGTTTAACTCAGAGCTGACCTGTGATAATGGCTTATCCAATGTATCGGCTACCTGATCTTTAATTCCTTTTACCTGCTCTGTCATGTCATCCATCGCTATAGGGTCGGTAACAGTAAATGATACTGGTGTTCTGAATATAGCGCCTGTAGAGACCGCCATGTAGGTGATAACAGTATATACCTTGCCTGATTGCAGGGTATCATAGGTGTTGCTGCCAGAAGTATGGTCGGTAGGTGACCAAACCTGCTGGTAGAAACCGCCGGAATCAGCTGGCTGCGTTCTCTCAGAAACCTTATAAGCGGCAGCATCAGCTATTACATTATATATATCGCGCAGCTCTTCATAGTCATCACTCGGATCATCTGGTGTTCCATTATTATTTAAACGCGATCCTAACCACATCTTTACACCATTCACAGGATCGGTGTCAGAATCGACTATATCAAGATAGTAGTAGAACTTGTTCGCGCTGTTATCGACAAGTATGCTCTTTCTCTTGATCGTATACTCACCATCATATATCTTAACATCTATTAGGAGCGCGCCGGTAACCAAAGATCCGTCTCTTTCTAGCCAGGAAGTAATATCCAGCCTGTCATCATCTACCTCATACGAGAATTCTGAATAAGCGCGCCATATATGAACTATCAACGTCTCCATAGTTCTGTATATTATCGTATCGCCTCTCCATATACCCTTGTCAGAATCCCATCCGAGCAGATACGATTCAGTGATCGGGCCGTAATCCGGATGTGACCACTCCGCTGACCAGAAACCTGCCGGCGTTGGATGTGTAATTCCTGAACTTATACCTGAGGTACTCCAGCCTGAATCACAGTTAACTGTCAAACTATCGATCGGCTGGTTTGTGATTAGATCTACGATATTCCATGTTACCTTATAGTAGTCTATATCAAAGGTTTCGGCAGAATCATCAGAAACACCAGGATCTCCCGCATCCACAACACGCAGCTTAACTGGATTTGCAGCCGCATAGTTATCCAATATATCCTTTGTAACCGCATCAGGCACTGTCCAGTTATATGAACCTGTATTTAAGGTCTCAGCTATCGTATGAATATCAGCTACAAAATCATCATTGGAGTACTCTAATTTTACAGTACTGATAGTTCCTGTTGTGGACCATTCCACCTTACGTATTTCATTGGTAACCCACCTCTCTCCTCCGTTTGGCGTAGTCAGAACAAAGCTACCTCTGATCAAGAATGGATCTGATTCATCCTTAACCGTTGAATCATTATCATCCTCTATTCTCATTATAACAGTTGGTGATATCGCATCTGGTATAGTCCATTCATATGAAAGTGTATTTGTTATCAGTGGATTATATGTACCATTAGCTACCACACCATCATCATCATCAAGGCCGTTATTGTTTGTATCAGTAGAGGTTGTAAATATCGGATTATAATCACCCTGGACCCACTGCTCCAGATCTGAATCATACGTCGATATAGAGTAGGTCAATTTCACATAAGGCATTGTTCCGCCCCACTCCCAGATAATATCATGCGGAGTCTCAACTCTCCAGTCATCATCTTCAGCAGGCGATGTAATTGTAAACGTACCTGCGATATTAAATGTGTCTGTTATAGCAAAGACATCAGAATTGTCAGGGCTGGTCCTTGAATCAGTTATCTTTATCTTCGTTGTTGGTGAAGCGTCATCTGGCACATTCTCCCATGTGAATGTATCGAGATTCGGCTCATTATCTGCGATCTCCTTTAGGAACTCATCACCTGTATTTGGCTGATTGTCTGCGCCAAGACCTCCATTTGTATCATAGTATATATCTACATTCGGTATTGTGCCTGTAGATTTCCACTTGATCTCATAGTCCGTTCCTATCTTCACATGCTCACTTTCCTGAGGAGCTGTGTTCTCATTAAACTCTATCTTACCCTTGATTCTGAAGTCCGCGTCTGATATATCCTCACCATTATCTGTTGTACTAGCTACTCTAAAGCGGACATTATAACTAATAGCATCTGGCACGGTCCAACTATAGACACCTGAGTCTGCGCCATTGGTAGCTGCTGAAATCTCAAAGATTGCTGGATCTGAAAAATCATCAGATGCGGTCGAATACGCAAACTCTAAATTATTGACAGTGCCCTCTTTACTCCACTGAATATCTATGCTGTCGCCAACTACATATGTCGCATTACCATCAGGGAAGTCCATCGACATATTCGATATTACGCTGAAGTAATCATCAGAGGGGTCATTGGCAACATCATCTGATGAATCAACCACCTTGATCTTCATCTGGGTTGATATCACATCTGGTGGCCCGCCATTTCCGGTCTGCCAGCTATATGAACCATCATTATCAGTATCATCCGCTATCTTTTGATAGATACCTCCGCCAAATTCAAAATCACCATAGAAAAGATCTACCTTAGGTGTTTTAGCAATATCGGATGATGATGTCCATACGATATTATACGATGGGTCACCGACCTTCCATTCAAGTTTTGGATTCTCATTACCACTAGGTGTTGTTACCTCAAACTTAGGAATTATATTAAATGTTACTGATATAGCATAGGCATCTTCATCATTTGGATCCATTACGCGCAGATGTAGATTGACATCCTTGTTATCCTCTATATCAGGTACTCTCCATGTAAATCTTCCCTGTGTTGGATCTTGGACTTGGCCTTGATCATCCACATCCTCATTAGGAACAAGGCCATTGGTACTTCCCTCTATATCTCTTATATCTCCTGTCTGGAAGTTACCGTTTCCTCCTAATGGCAGAGGTGTATATTGCAATAGCACCTCAGGTATATTGCCTGTCTTAGACCAGATAACATCATAATCTTGGCCAACCTCAAGGTTCTCACCATCAACGCTCGGTTCAAGCATGACAAATGCAGCCCTTATAATAAATGGTGAGCTAGATGCATTGACTGAGTCAAAATCATTCACATCATATATACGTATCTTAGCATTAGGTGTCACATGTTCAACGCTTACCGGCCATGAGTAGCTGCCATCATGAGAGGTAGTGAGCTTGATTGTCTCGCTGTAATTTGGCGAGGCCTCATCACCATCTAAGGCAAGTTCGATCCTCACATCAGTACAGAGAGAACCGTTTGCCACAAAGCTGCCTGTTCCATCATTCCACTTAATAGTATAGCCCTGCCCAGCCATAACTATATCTCCTCCGCCCTCAGGATCTGTTACATCTATGTTTGCCATGATCTTAAAGTTATTAGGCGACTGAGTACTGATCAAAGGAGCTACCTGGGTATCTGTTATCTTTATCTTAGCCTGTTCTTTCGCTCCTGAAGGCAGATTGACATCTTCAACATCCCAATAAGAACTGCCGTTATTAGATACCTCTCCTATAGGTTTCCAACCACTGCCATAATTATCTGAATACCAGAGAAATACTGTCGAAAGAGTGGTACCATTACGCAGCCATGTAATCTCCTGTTGGGAATCTACCGGCCATTTTTCACACAGGGCTGGTGTAGCATGGCCTAGTGGTGACGTGATCTCTAAAGCTGCGTGGATCTGGAACGTATCTGATATAGCATACGTCTCTTTATCCTGCTCATGTTCAACCATGACCTGCACCTGTGTAGCTACCGCATCCACAACATCCCATGTATACTTATTTATATTTGACACAGGTCCATCAATAGTTATCCATGTGCCCCATTGCTGTCCAACTGAGTTATATACCCTATAATAGAGATTAACGTCATCGACTGTTCCATCGGTAGACCATTCAATTACCTCAGGCTGTATTGATGATATCTCACCACCCTCAACAACAGTCCAGGCATTTGCTCCGATATTGTTTGCATCCGGAGAATTGATATTAAGATTACCGACAAATTTGAATGTCGAAGACATGACCGGGACTGTTCCGCTATCAGTTATGACATCACTTATCCTAATTCTGGCAAATGAGGTCAATGGCACACTGCCTGGTATAGGCCAGGTCTTATCTGCATCTGCCTGCCACGTCTCCTCTATAGTTTCCCATGTAGGTGTTTGAGCATCAGCATTAGTCGTATATTCTAATTTCACATCTCCAAGGGAGCCGTCTGTATGCCATTGGATCGTCTTTGAGGTGCCAACAGGCCATCTTTTCTCTTCAGGTGTTAGTGCAACATCAGAATATATAGTATCCGCGATCTTTATCCTCTTTGTAGCCTTAGCCGCGTCACCATCGAGCGAATCCTCAACCTTGACAAAGGCCTGTGTCGATATTGCGTCTGGAACCTTCCACACGAATGATTCTGTCGTGTTACTTATATCATCGGCCTCAGCCCCTGCTAGATTTTTGCAGAAATTAGTACCGTATGAGAATCCATTATTGGTTGAGTATCTTACATCTACGTTATCTATATTTCCAAACGTATTCCATGATAATGTCTCCTGCGTTCCGATATAGAAGACATCATCCTCTACAACAGGATAGTTCCATGTAAATCCACCGCGGATGGTAAAGGTGTTAGACCACGCGTATGTTGTGGAATCACCTGTGCTTACTACCTTTATTCTACATTCCTTATCCGTAGTTGGTGGTATAGTCCATTCAAATCCTGTGGATCCCTGATTAGAGGGTATAGGCGCCTGGTTAATCTGTATAGGATCGCTAGTATCATAGGTATAGAAGATATTCACATCCGCAACAGGGCCCTTAACATCCCATGTCACATCGTGTGTAGTATCAACTATCCAGCTTTCGGTGCCTGCGGGTGATGTAACCCCGAGATATCCCCTTATCTTAAAGTAATAGGTATTCTGCTGCGTTATGCCACTTAAGAGTTCGCAATTATCATCATATACATCTGTTATTCTCACACGCGCAAAAGTCGATATGATATTTGGAATAGTCGGGGCTATATACCAGTTGTAATAACCTGTATTAGGTATACTGACCTCAAGTGGTGTAGATATCCAGCTTGTCGGCGGCTGGTTTGGAGTTAATGAATAATCTATTCGTACATTGGTAACGGAGTCACCTGTTGTCTCCCACTCTAACTCGAGATTATCGCCTACAATCTGAACTATTCCATCAGCAGGATCGTCAAATCCATTAGTATCATCCCATGCCATCTTACCTGTTAGATAGAATGTTTCAGAATATGATACACTGGCGGTGATATCACGATCTATGATCTTTATCTTACATTGACCACCATTATCAGCTGATGGATGCAACGGTTTCGTAGGATCTGGATACCATGTAAACTGCAGCAAGTCTGCGTTAACCGGATCTGTATTTATCTGATATGGATAACTGTCTACTCCGTTATTTACTGAGTAAAACATATCCACAAAATCAAGATCCGAACCAACTTTGGTCCATTTAATTATAAATGGGTCATTAACATAGATTGGGCTATCATAGTTATATGTTGGGTCATCTGTTGTAAGAGTAATAACTCCAGCCACAGTTACCTTGCATGACTCAGCATTTGTATTATCAACATCATCCTTATTAGATATCCTGAACTTTCCATCTTTAGTTATCTCATCATCAACTGGATCCCAGTGCCATACCTGAGTGGAATCCCAGCCTGGTTCAAGATTGATAGGGAAAGTCTCCCCATCATTCTTTGAGAAATCTATCCTAATGTAAGGTATAGTTCCATCTGTTTCCCATTCTATCGAATTGTCAGCTGCTCCCTCAGCCCCTACAAAGAAGATCTGTCCTTGATCAGGCTTATCATAAGGAGTTGTATATTTGAACCTTATGCGGCCCCTTACAAAGAAGGTGTTACTTATATCATATACATCACTACCCATGGTAGGATCGGCATCCCTTATCCTTAATTTCGCGTTGTTATTAATCGCATCAGGTACCGTGAACCCGGTATAGTACTCAGTAGCGCAATTTATACCTCCGTCAGGGGTAAGTTGTATCCACCCGACACCTGTTGAATCTGTAATATGCAAATCAACTTTAGCGATAGGTCCATCATAACCCCAGCTGATACTCTTATCATCATCATTTACATACCAGACTGTTGAAGGTGTTGTAATATTAAGAGAGCCTCTGATAGTAAATTTACCGCTGGTATCAATCACCTCAGAATCATCAAGATCCCTTATGCGTATCTTGGTGTTCGTACTCACTACAAGATCTCCTGAAGCTACATCATATACGTTCCAAGGATGCTCCTGTTGAACATTATGCGAACCAGCGCTCTTGGAAACTATTGTGTAGGTATCTCCACCTCCAGCAAAGTTATCCGATGATCCTTCAATAACTACATAACCGCTTGGGAAGTTTCCTTTTGGCGTCCAGAGAATAGTCTCTGTCACGCCTACGATAAACTCCTCTGTTCCTATCGGGGCGCCAACAGGATAATCTAATGTAATATCTCCCTTGACTTCAAAGGTATTTGATTGAGATATATTATCTGTATTATCAGCATCATATACTCTGACATAACGGTTGGTTCCAATAATACCCGTGTCAGTTCCAGGTACCTCCCAATCTAGGTTCGTTGTAGGAGAACTTACTGTCTGAATAGTGGTCCAGCTCGTACCATTCTTTGAATACTGCACAACAACATCATCGATATTTCCTGTAATATCCCAATCTATTGGACAAGGATTTGCTTTAGAAGCATCATAAACCCTGTAAACAGAATCTGTAGCAGGATAGGTCTGTGAATCAGGACGCACTAATGTCAATATACCCCTGACCTCAAAGGCCTCTGACATGGTAGCTAGGGCATATGACTCATTCTGCTTAGCTATGACCTTTATGCGTCCATTTGCTGAGAGTGTGGTAGTAGCTGAGGGTATAAACCATTGATAGCTTCCATGATCAGCATCCACATTATCAGAATCCTTTGTTACTGCTGAATCTATCTCATCCCAGGTGCCATCCTGGCCATTCGATGCTGAATAATAGATCTTCACATTGTCAAAATCACCGTACTTTGTCCACGTAATTAGACCTGTATCATCGACATACCAGTCTGAATCAGTATCTGGAAGATCACACACAACCTTTGACGCTATAGTAAATTTGCCTGATGTCTTAGTCGCGGCGGAACTATTATCCGGATCTCTAACCCTTACATAGCTTGTATCAGATATAGAATCAGCAGGTGGAGTCCAGTTGTAAAGTTCATTATTAACAACTAAGAGATCCTCAAACCCGCCCTGTCCATCATCATCTATGCCATCGACGAGTAGATTCCAGGCTGTTCCATTTGTACTATAGTGCAATTCCACATGGCTTATGGCAGAACCTGTCTTAGTCCATGTGATTGTAGCTCCTGCCTTTCCAGCGACAACATCAGCATCTCCGGATGCAGGATTAGCTATGACATCAGCAAAGCTGCCGACAATATTGAATGCGGGTGACTCATATTGAGTATATGGTTGACGCCATGAGCTTGTATCAGAATCCTCTATCATGATCTTGGCAGTCTCAGTAACATGATCACCAACACCCTCTATCTGCGAGTTAGGATCATCGAACTCCCATGAGTCTGATGAACCCGGTGTTGTTGATTCTGTCTTCACATATTGATAGCCATCTCCATCATCATAATCTATCGATATATCAACGCTCGTCATCTGCTCACCATACGCGGTCCAAGTCACGGTTTTGTTGGTATCTCCTATGAACCAGTCCGCGCCTGATGCGGGTGATGCGCCAAATGAGAGTTTACCCAATACCCAGAAGGTAGCGGAATCTGTCTGTAGTTTTGACGCAAAGGTTGAGTTATTATCCATTACACGAACTATCGCGTTGTTGCTCATCTTCAATGTGCCTGGAAGGCTTATGGTCGAGTAGCTGTTATCACCGTCTGTAGTAGATGTGGCGTCCTCCTTTAATGTAATATCTGTTGAGCCATCCAGTATAAGATGTATATCGACAGATGAGAGTTTTGAGCTCGTCTCATTCCAGCTTACGCTCTGATTGCTTACTCCAGCTCTCCATACCTTATATGTAGCGCCCTGTTGATCATCAGGCGTAGCTGTTACAGTTACACTATTTATCAGAGGATATGTCCAGAATGTATTCGACTGATTGCTTACATTTTCATCAGCAAGATCTGTTACTCGTAATTTACAGTTGTCGCTCTTCACATCTGGTATCTCGTTATAGGTAAGCCAATTACCTACTGAGAAGGATTTATTACCCGCGCCACAGGCCACACCGATAGCAGGGTCTGTCACATCTATCCAGGTCTGTGTCGATCCGTCATAGAAATCGATATGAACATTTGCGACATTACCATAGGTTGTCCAGGTTATGTCTGAGGTGTTATCACCTACATTCCAATCAAGCGCAGGCTTATCAACGCTAAAGCCGCCTGTTATATTAAAGTCCGCGGATGATTCATTTGAGACATCGTAATCTGAATCAGAGTCCGCTACCTTTATCTTTACAACACTCGATATTATAGATGGAGTATATTCTGTTACAGGATCCCAGGAATAAGAACCCTGTCCAACATAGGTACCATAACCATCCGGATCAAACAGAGTTACATTATCCGCATCTGTAGGCTGCGCTGTAATAAGGAATGTGTCATTTACCCCGGCGAATGTTCCTGAGCGTGATCCTATCAGATTGACCAGCCCTATGTTACCATGCTTAATATCCCAGGTTATTGTTCGTGTGCTTCCGATATCCCATGTACTATTATTATTTGTTACTGAAAGCTCGCCAGAGACAGTAAATACCTGTGAGTCTGCTTTTGTATTCGCATTATTGGTATCTTTTACGCGAATCGCGTATCCATTACTATCGTTCTGGTGGCCAACATATTCTGGGATAGTCCAGTCAGCATTTGCCGAAGCTGCGCCTGGGGTAAAATTCACAGTATCTATTGTATACTGGAAGGAACCTGCGTTGCTGCGTGAATACATTACATACGCTGTGTCAACCTTACCCTGCCTTGTAAAGGTTATCTGTTGACTGGCGCCTGCGGTGAATCCCGCGTTCATCTGAGCCACGCTAGGTTCTGTTATATCTAATAGACCCTTTATAGTAAATGGGCCTGAAGTAGAATTAACGCTTGTAGCATATGCGGCGACAAAGTCCTGAACTTTTATCCTTCCACCTGTAGATAAGAGCTCTTTAGTTACATCTGTAGGTATAGTCCATTCATAGGTTCCATACTGACCCGCTAACTCATTATCAGCATCGGTCTGAGATACAACAGTCTCATTAAAGTCTGTTCCGTTTTGGGCATAGAGTATCTTTACATCATCCACAATACCCTCTATCTCCCACCTTATAGTATTAGCTGTCTCGCCATCAGTGACCCATATATCACCCACACCATCTGGCTCATCAATAAAGATATTACCTAATAGAGAGAATGAGCCAGATTCATATGTATTATCAGGCTGATTCGGATTACTTGGTGATATGCGTAATTTCATATATGGACTCGCGATATTATGCGGAATAGTGGTCCAGTCATAAGAGTTTAGTGTCTGCCCATCTGTGAATGTATTGTCAATATCATCACTTATAAGAGTGTAGTTTGCCTCAAGACCTGTTGGTGTATATTCAAGTCTCGCCTTAGTTACTCCACCGCCTGTAGCTGTCCACTTTATATTCATAAATTCACTAGAGTCCCTCTCAACACAGATGACCTGATTATCAACATTTGTGAAGACAAACCCACCTATAAAGTCGAATGTATCGGAGACTATAACTGTATCAGAAGGTTTATCTTCAGACTCAACCTTGATCTTTGCCTGGTTTGTTGCTGTGTTTGTAACCCCGGCTGTCCAGGTCCATTTGCTATCTGAAGCAGGAACTGTCGCGAGCCAATTAGTTGGATCACTGCCATCAGTAGATTGGTATATCTTGACATTGTTTATAGCTCCTTTATAGCTCCAGTCAACAACAGCGTCCTCGGTATCGCCGCAGATCCATTCCGTTGTGCCAACAGGTAGATCGAGCGTAATCTCTCCTATAATCTTAAATCCACCTGTATCCTCTTTTGCCTTGCCGGCAAATAAAGAGGTATTATCTCTCACGCGAATTTTGGCATTATCTCTTATATCCACAGGGAATGAAGCTGCTGTCTGATGCGGTGAGGCATCCACGTTTACATCATTTTCTAGGGTCACGGCATCAGCAAGGTCACCATCACCATTTGGATCAAGTAGAATATCGACCTTTGTCATCTTAATAGTAGTTGGATATGTCCATGTTACTGTTGGTTTTGTCTCAGCTATCTGGGGCGTTACCGTTACCGCGGCTGTCAATATATCTGGATAGCACCAGAATGTAGCAGATGTAGCAGTTACACTTGAGTTTGAATGATCTGTGATCTTTATCTGAGCTATATTGGTCCTTGCATCAGGTATCTCACCAAAAACATGCCAACTGCCTACTGAGAATGATTTATCACCCTCGCCAGATGCTATGCCTGTAGCAGGATCTGTTACATCTATCCAGCTTGAACCATTGTTGAACTCGATATCAACATAGGCTATATTACCATCAGCTGTCCAGTCTATTGAGGCATCATCTG
>JBHPDT010000058.1:0-12861 GCA_042577545.1 Candidatus Omnitrophota bacterium
GATAATATGCCACATATATGTCCATTAAAAAACTAATCTTAGAATACAAAAAGTTAAAACCCAACATTAGAAGCCGTCTTAAAGAATTCGATAATTTTAAAGAGGCCAATGATGATGATATATTCTCTGAGTTGGCATTTTGTATTTTTACACCAGGCTCAAAAGCGATAAATGGCGACAAGGCAGTTAAGGAATTAAGGCGCGCCAATCTACTTTTTAACGGTACCAAGGATAAGATAAGCGGAAAATTAAGAGGTGTTGTAAGATTTCATAATAATAAGGCGTCTTATCTTGTTGAGGCAAGAAAGGCTTTTAAGAACGGAAAGGGTATCTGCATAAAGAAGAGACTTAATTCGCGGAATACGCTCAGGACAAGAGATTGGCTTGTTGAGAATATAAAGGGTTTAGGTTATAAGGAGGCGGGCCATTTTTTAAGAAATATAGGACTTGGCCAGGATATCGCCATACTAGATACTCATATATTGAAGAATCTGAAGAGATATAGGGTGATATCTAAGACGCCCGAGTCTATTAGCAAGAAATCCTATTTTGATATTGAGGAGAAGATGAGGAGATTTTCAAAAAGGGTCAAGATACCCCTTGATGAGCTCGATCTTCTCTTCTGGTCCAAGCAGACTGGTTTTATATTCAAGTGAAATCTGTCCCAATGCTTTCGTGCGAAAGCATTGGGACAGATTTCATCCTGAGTCATGACCCAAAATATAGTTCGGTTCATGACGAAGGATCTCACACTAACATTGCGAGGAGACCCGCGCAGGGCTGACGAAGCCCTGCCTGCCGGCAGGCAGGAATCCCAATCTTGAGATTGCTTCGCTCGCCTGCGGCTCGCTCGCAATGACGTTGAGCGCAGAGCACGACGTAAGTTATGTCTCGTGTCAGAGTTTCATAGTATCATTTCTTAGCTTGCTCTAAGAAGTATCAGAGTATCATGTGTCAACGAATATCAATTTCTGATACTTTGATACTTGATACTATGATACTGCATCTCGATTGTATTGTAAAAGTACTATTTTCGAACAGGTTCTATTGGCATAGCCGAGTAGTTTTGCTCGAGGAGTAATATGGGGAATCAGAACCTAAAGAGTTGTTTAAAGGAATCGCTTACCAGGAATGCTGACAGCGTGGCAATGCAGTATATCCGCGATGGCAACTGGGTAGATATCAGTTATAAGCAGCTTGAGCATAAGATTGACAGATATACTGATTTTTTAAGAGAAAATAATATAGGAAAAGGAGATAGAGCAGTTATTCTCCTTGAGAACTCCCCGGAATGGGGAGCTATTTTTTTGGCTTGCCAATTAAGTGATATTGTAGTTGTTCCCATATATGCGCATTCTACCTTTGCTGAGATAAGTAATATTGTTAATGACGCTGGCGTGAGAGCGTTATTTACATCAGAGGATTTGGGCTATCCACAAGATCAACTATTAGCCTTATCTTCTATTGAGAAGATATTTCTTGTCAATAAAGATGGGCAGATAGACACAAGAGAGAGTGATGCTAGTAAAGCTATTGATCAAGTTGATCTATCGGAGCTATCTGAGCTCTCAGTTATAATATATACATCAGGCACAACATCTGACCCAAAGGGCGTGATGCTTACCCAGAGTAATCTCTATTCTAATTTTCATTCTTTGAATGGACTTAAAATGGTCTCTTCTAGCGATAGCGTACTCTCTCTTTTGCCGCTGCATCACGCATTTCCATTGATGGTTACCTTATTAGTACCCGTATTGGCCGGCGCCCGAGTGGCTTTTCCACCTTCTGATTGGCCAGATAAACTAACTCAATACGCTAAAGAGGTTGATGTTAGTATATTGATGGGGGTTCCGCAAATTTACAATGGGTTGCATAGAAAGATTAAGTCTAAGTTAAACAGCCTTGGGCTTGGCTTAAAACTATATATTAACGCTGCAATAGGAGCTACATGGTTTTTGCGAAGAAAATTTGGGATCAACCTGACTAAGTTATTCTTACCCAAACTTCACAAACTCTTTGGACCAAGTCTTCGTTTTTTTGTAACCGGAGGAGCAAAGATAGATTCAAAAGTAGAGAGAGATCTTTTTAAATGGGGTTTTACAGTGCTTGAGGGATATGGGTTGACTGAGACATCACCTGCCGCATCTTTTAATCCCGTAGAAAAACCTGTAATAGGCTCGATAGGGATTCCTATACCTAATGTAGAGATTAAGGTGGAGAATAAAGATGACTCTGGTGTGGGGGAACTTTTGATTAAGGGACCAAATATAATGAAGGGGTATTATAATAAGGAATCCGCGACAAAAGAGGTACTAGCTGATGGATGGTTTAGAACAGGTGATTTAGGTTATATTGATAAGGATGGGTATATCTTTATTACAGGTAGATCAAAGGAGCTGATTGTTTTAAGCTCTGGCAAGAATGTATATCCTCAGGATTTAGAATCAGAATATTCGAAAACTCCACTTGTGAAAGAGATCTGTATTTTGGGTGTTTCAAAAGAATCGGGCGCTAAGACCCAGGATTATCTTTATGGAGTGGTTGTGCCTGATCTCGATAGTTTGCAGAACCGCGGTGAGATGAATGTCTATGATGTAATAAAGAACAGGTTTGAGGATATATCGAAGAGTCTTCCAACGTATAACCATCTTATGGGTTTTACTATTATCAGTGAGCCTCTGCCGCGCACAATATTGGGTAAGGTAAAAAGGCATGAGGTCCAAGCCAGATATGCGCAAGATATTATTAGGAGAAAATCATTCAATAAGGGTGAAGATCTTAGCAGAGAGGATGAGAAGATATTAGAATCAGATACAGCAAGGGAACTCACTAGCTATTTAAAAGAGAATTTTAATATTAAAGATAATATCTATCCGAATAGCAGTATTGAGATAGACTTAGGTATAGACTCTCTAGCAAGGACAGAACTTCTATCAGCTATGGAGAGGACTTTTAATATAAATTTGCCTGATGGGATGGTCGCGACAAATATATTTACTGTAAAAGATCTCATTACCCAGATAGATCAAGCATTAGAATCTCAGGGTGAGTCTGGTGTCGCCTTAGAATCTATAAAGTCTATTCCTATAAGCGAACTTCTCAAGCAAGGGCTTACCCAACAGATACGCGACAGGATCGAGCTTGATATAGGTATTTTTGACTGGATCTTCACTTTTTGCCTAAAGACAATTATATTAATATTCTTTAAGCTTTTTTATAGGTTGAAGGTCGAGGGTGGGCAAAATATTCCAAAAGACGCGCCTTATATTATATGCCCAAACCATGTAAGCTTCTTCGATGGTTTTATAATTATGGCTGCTGTCCCATTCCATTGTGTGATTAAGCTCTTCTTTATGGGGTTTAGGAAATATTTTAATATACCTGTTGTTAGATCATGCGTTAAGAGAGCAAGGATTATCCCTATAGACGCAACAGAGATATTAAATGCTATGCAGGCTGCCTATTTTATCCTGAATAATAAGAAGGCGCTGTGTATTTTTCCGGAGGGTGAGCGTTCCATTGACGGTGAGGTGCAGAGATTTAAGAAAGGCATAGGTATTATATCAAACGAGATGAAGGTTAATCTTGTACCTACGCGAATTGAAGGGGCATTCGAGGTATGGCCAAGGGCCCAGCGTCTTCCGCGTTTTGGTAAGATAAAGGTAATATTTGGTAAGCCTGTAAGCTCAACAGAGCTTCTCGCGATAGGACGTAGCAGTGGCATTGATGATGAAGCTCATGCTATAACAAGCGCCTTAAGGAATAAGGTCAAGGCCCTGTAGATGAATAGTTGTATTAAGCGAGTAATTTTAAGAGTTATCTTATGGTTAATAATTATAGTTATCTTACCCGGAGTGTATATGAGAAAATTTGAAGAGAGTAATATATATTTCCCATCAAAAGTGATCGAAGTTACTCCTGATGCGATAGGACTGAATTTTGAGGATGTGTGGTTAACGACCTCTGATGGCATTAGGCTCCATAGTTGGTTTATTAAGGGCGGCGATCAGACAATCCTGTTTTGTCATGGCAATGCCGGCAATATAGGCGATAGAATGGATAAGATAAAGATTCTACATGATATAGGATTTAATTTATTTATATTTGATTATAGAGGATACGGTCAGAGTGAATCCAAACCGAGTGAAGAAGGGTTATATAAAGATGTTGATTCCGCGTATGCGTATCTAACAAATACGCGAGAAATATCTTCGGATAGTATTATTCTTTACGGTGAATCTTTAGGGGGTGCTGTAGCAATAGATCTGGCCCATAGGGTTTCGGCTGGAGCCTTGATTACAGAGAACACATTTACATCTATTAAAGATATGGCAAAGACCATATATCCTTTCTTACCAACCTTTCTCATTAGAACAAAATTTGACTCTGAATCTAAGATAAAGCATATAGATATTCCAAAACTAATTATACATAGCTTAGATGACCAGATGATCCCTTATGAGATGGGTAAGAAGTTATTTGAATCAGCCAAGGAACCTAAAAGGTTTTTAGAGATAAACGGAGCGCATAACGCGGCTGTGATTGATTCAAAGATTAAAGTACAAGAGCGCATAAGATCTTTTCTAAAAGAAGAGTTGGAAAGATGAGGTGAATTGTTGTGAGGGGGTTACGTTTCTGTACAGTAGTCATAGCGGCGTGTTTATTTATATGCTCCCGCACCGCTGCTAAAGCCATAGGTACGTTTGATAATGAATCTTATCAGAAGGTTCTGGATGCGTATCCAAGAGATGGGAAAGCTATCTTTAGAATGAAAAAGAGGCTGGCGCATGCTTAATGGCAAGAGAGTCTCTGTAATTATTCCGGCCATCGATGAAGAAGAGTCGATATCTAAGGTTATTGATGAGATACCAAAAGATATAGCGGATGATATTATTGTCGTTGATAACGGCAGTAGTGATAAGACCGCGGATAGGGCTCGTGAGAGTGGCGCCATAGTGCTTAAGGAAGATGAGAGAGGGTATGGAGCTGCGTGCCTTAAAGGCATAAGCCACTTAAATGGAACCGATATAGTAGTTATATTGGACGCGGACTTAAGTGATTATCCGGATCAGATGATACGTCTTGCTGGACCCATAGCTGAGAATAAGCAGGATTTTGTATTAGGATCTAGAGTTTTGGGGGTACATGAGAAAGGCGCTATCGCTAAGCAGGCCTGGTGGGGCAATAAATTAGCTATCTCTTTAATCTTTCTATTTTTTAGGTTTAAGTTTAGCGATATGGGTCCTTTTAGAGCCATTAGCTCTAGTAGTTTAAAAGAACTCAATATGAGTGATAAGAATTTTGGTTGGAATGTCCAGATGCAGATTATGGCTATAAAGAAGGGCCTGAGGATCAAAGAGGTGCCGGTAGATTATAGAAAGAGAATAGGCAGATCAAAGATCAGCGGTACCCTATCAGGGACGATACTAGCTGGGTCAAAGATAATTTATACGATTCTAAAATATGCGTTAATGCGATGATATCTATTATTATACCCACCTACAATGAAGAGACTAGTATAAGTAAGTTGTTAGAAAGTTTGCCAAACGGCAAGGAGGTAGAGACTGTTGTAGTAGATGGAGGAAGTTCTGATAGGACTGTTGAGATGATAAAGACACATCCGGTTAAACTAGTCCATTCTACTAGAAACAGGGCCTTGCAGATGAACGAAGGCGCCGCAGAATCTAGCGGTGATATATTCTTATTTTTACATGCGGATTGTATTCTAAGCAAAACAGCCATAGAATCAATAAGATCTCAATTAAGATCAGAGGGCATAATAGGTGGGTGCCTAACCCAAAGGATCGATTCGAATAGGTTGATATTTAGAGTTATTGAGGCATCTGGTAATGTTAGGGCAAGGCTTTTAAAGATATTTTATGGCGATCAAGCTATATTTGTTAGGCGTGAGGCATTCTTTGAATTGAATGGGTTTGATAGGATTAACCTATTTGATGATGTGACATTTTCCCAAAAATTAAGTAGATTAGGTAAGGCATCTGTTTTAAAAGATAAGGTATTTGCCTCTCCCAGAAGATGGCAGTCTCAGGGTGTTGCCAAGACCACGTTAATAAATTGGATCATTACAGCAGGTTTTATGCTGGGTGTTTCCACGCATAATCTTAAGAAGATCTATTCAGATGTGAGGTAGATAGCGGATGTGTAAGATAGTATTAAATGATAGTGACAAAAGATATAAAGATATTACAAAGAATATCGCGGCGCAACTAAAGAGCGTTCTTGGCAATCTCTATGGTTATTTTATTGATACAGGTAAAAGGCTCATAGATTATAAGGCTATGAAGAGATCTATGAACTATATTGTATACAAAGATCTATCCAAAAAGCTTTCTGGATTTGATCCCTCTACGCTAAAGACAGATAATGAGAAGAAGGCTTTTTGGATAAATATCTATAATGGCCTAATTATTCATGGAGTCATTGAGCTCGATATAAAGGATTCAGTTAAAGAGGTATTAAACTTTTCTGCGCGAATCGGATATAATATCGGCGGCGCTTTCATTAGCGCGAATGATATAGAGCATGGAATTTTACGTGGACACACACCAGATACCTGTAGAAAATCCGGGCCCCTGTCTTTTTTTAAAAAACGTCCCAAATTAGGAGTCGAAAGGTTCGATTCTCGTATACATTTTGCTTTGGTCTGCGCTTCTAATTCATCTCCTCCTGTCGAATTCTATGACAGCGATAAGATAGATGAGCAGCTTGATGCCGCGGCAAGGAGCTTTATAAGGAGAGAAGGGCTTTCTATTGATAGAAAAGAGTCTGTTATTTATCTTTTGCAGATATTTAAGTGGTATGCTAGGGATTTTGGACTCAATACAGATGAGTTGCTCAGGTATATATTCCGGTATGCTGATGAGTCAGATCGAGAGTACTACCAGAAAAATAGGGCTTCACTTAGTATTAAATACCAGCCATACAATTGGAATTTGAATAAATAGACGGAGACAGTGGGTTATGTTGACAGATTGCGCAATAAATAGATGAATATTTATTCATTCAACAATATAGATACCATATCGGATTTTGCGCTGAATTTATGGAAGAAGATAGCAGGCGATTCGATAAGAGATCACGGTTTTTTCGCAGTAGCGCTATCAGGAGGAAGTACGCCATTAAATTTCTACAGGAAACTATCTGTAGCCTTGGGTAATTCACCGATCTGGTCGAGCACTCATATATTTCTTGCTGATGAGAGATTTGTGCCATCTGATCATAAAGATAGTAATCTTAAGTCTATAAGAGGTAATCTGATAAGCCACCTTAAGATACCAGATGAGAATATCCATGCCCTGGCTTGTGAGAACCATACGATAGAGTCTTTTCAGAAAGAGTATGAAGAGGATATTAAAGATCTTATTAAGGCGCCAGAAGGCGAATTGCCGAGTTTTGATCTTATTGTCTTAGGCATCGGAGAGGATGGTCATACAGCGTCGCTTTTTCCTGAGGAGATAAGATTACCCAGTACTAATAGAGCTGTTATTACCTCATTTCCAACTAATGCCGCATATAAACGCATAAGTTTATCCATGGAGCTGATAAATAGCGCGAATAATATAATATTTATAGTTACCGGATCCAAGAAAGCCAAAGTAGTAAGGGAAATTTTGGAAGGCAAGGAGAAGAGTCTGCCAGCAGCTTTGGTTAATCCTGTTCATGGGATAGTATATTATCTCTTGGACAAGGACGCGGCTCGTGAGTTAGAAGGAACCGGTATTAACATATTATGACGACGATGTAGGAGCCGCCTCTGGCGGCGAATTAATTGTAGATTTCGCGGCCGGAGGCGGCTCCTACGTTCGCGATGAAGGAGAATAGGATGAACTACGACTACGATATAGCGGTGATAGGCGGTGGCGCCGGTGGTCTCTTTGCGGCAAGTGTTGCAAATACCCTTGGGGCAAAGACACTATTGGTTGAGAAGATAAGGCTAGGAGGAGACTGCACCTGGTTTGGGTGCATGCCTTCAAAGGCGCTTCTAAAATCAGCTCAGATTGCAAACCTCTTTAAGAGGCATCAGGAGTTTGGATTAAGGATAGGCAATGTATCTGATCTGGATACGAGCGGTGTTATGTCTCATGTTAGAGATATAGTAAATGAGATAGCTACACATCATCCGAATGAAGTTTTTGAAAAACGCGGCATTAAGATTATTATAGGTTCCCCGCAGTTTATTGATTCAAATACGATAGAGGTCAATAATGAGAAGTTCAGCGCAAAGAGATTTATCATATGTACAGGATCTCATCCTGTTGTTCCACCCATCGATGGGCTAAAGGATATAGATTACTTTACAAATGAGAATATATTTGAGATTGATAAGCTGCCTGAGGATCTGATAGTGCTTGGCGGAGGTCCCATAGGCCTTGAGATATCTCAGTCATTAAACAGGCTTGGAGTAAAGGTGTCAGTTGTTGAGATGTTCGATAGGGTTCTCTTTAGAGAAGATAAAGAGATAGCCAAGTATCTTGAGAAGAAACTTATAGAAGAAGGAGTCTTTTTATACACAGGTCAGAAGGCGATTAAATTCAGCAAGAGAGATAAGGTTTATGTAACCTTAGAAGACAAAGATAATAAGACCAAAGAGATATCAGCAGAGAATATTTTAGTTGCTGTTGGAAGAGCGCCAAACCTAGAAGGCCTTGCGCTTGAGAAGGCAAATATAGATTTTGATAATAAAGGTCTTAAGGTAAATTCATTTTTACAGACTACTAATAAAGATATCTTTGCTTGTGGTGATATTGCAGGTCCTTACCAGTTTAGCCATGTGGCAGCGTATCAAGCATCTGTGTGTGTAAGAAATGCTATGTTTAAGAGGATTGCCTGGCAGAAAGTCAATTATAACAACGTAGCGTGGGCAACCTTTACTGAGCCAGAGATATCGCACCTAGGTCTTACTGAAGAAGAGGCAAGGCAAGTGAATAAAGATATTAAGGTTTATAAGACAGAATACGGTAATTCTGACAGGGCTGTCACTGATTTAGAGAAAGAGGGGCTGATCAAGATAATTACAGATAAGAAGGTTCGTATATTGGGAGCGCACATTGCTGGCGCTCACGCAAGTGAGATTATGCAGGGGTTTATTATAGCCAAGGCATCGGGTAGTTCGCTTACTAAGTTATCACAGCCTATGTTTATATACCCAACGCTCTCAGAGCTAGTGAAGAAGACGGGCGCAAAACCTTTGATAGAGACAGCGAATAACCCGATAATTAAATTTATTCTTAAGGTTATGAGGAGAAGATAATGATAAAAGCTCTGAAAAATTCTTGGGTGAAATTACTACTTGTTGCTGTGGGCATAGCAGCGATAGTTCTTATATTGAAGAGTCTAAATATAGATTTTTCAAAGGTTACTGTTGAGGATTTTAAGAATATGATAGATTCCTGGGGCGCGTGGGGTCCTGTAGCTTATATTATCTTCTACATACTTCGTCCTTTAATACTATTTCCAGCTGGAGTGCTTTCCGCGTCAGCTGGAGTTATCTGGGGGTTGAAGGGATTTATATATCTTCAGATTGCGGCCAATATTTCATCTACAGCAGAATTCCTTATCGCCAGATACTTTGCAAGAGACGCGGTTTCGAAACTGATAAAAGGCAAGATGCAAAATATTGATGAGAAGATAGAGAAGCATGGGTTTTTAACAGTGTTTCTTATACGTTTAATACCAAATGTAGCTTGGGATATACAAAACCTAGGCCTAGGTGTCACTAAGGTTAAATTCAGAGATTACTTCCTGGCAACTTTTATTGGTATAATGCCTGGTTCGTTCGCGTTAGTGTATTTTGGGTCATCTATTATAAATGTTATAACTAATCCGAAGAATTTCTGGATGATCTTACTTGCTATAGCTATATTTGCCGCTATATTTTTTCTGCAGAACTTTCTTAAGAAGAGACAAGCTGAAAAATCAGCCACAAACACTAATGTTCAGGAGGAAGCTAGAAATGAATGATTTCATCAGTACGCTGGAATCTTGCGTTGATAACAAAGGTGCGCGTATTGGCCGGAGTAAGCTTACAACTCTGCAGGTCAATATGGGAAATCTCTGCAATCAGCAGTGTAGGCATTGTCATATAGATGCCTCACCCGCTGGTGAGAAGATCATGTCACGCAAGGTTGTAGATGATATTATAAAATTTATTAAGAAAAATCAAGGTCTTATACTTGATATTACGGGTGGAGCGCCTGAATTAAACCCGCGGTTTGAATATCTAATAACGAGCACTAGAGAATTTGCAGATGAGATAATTGTCAGGAGTAATCTAACTGCGCTACTTGAACCAAGGAAAGAACATTTGCCTGAGTTTTTCAAAAAGAATAGGGTGCATCTTATATCCTCGCTCCCCTGTTATACGCAGGAGAACGTTGATAGCCAGCGCGGAAATGATGTTTTTAACAGAAGCCTACAGGCCCTGCGTCTATTAAATAATTTAGGCTTTGCCAAGACTGAGGATCTAAAGCTGGACCTGGTCTATAACCCTGGAGGCGCTAAGTTGCCGCCAAAGCAAGATGATCTTGAAAAAGATTACAAACGTATGCTTGGAAGCGACCACAATGTAGAGTTCAATCGGCTTATTACCATAACGAATGTTCCTATAAAAAGATTTAAGGACTATCTGGAGTCAAGGGGCGAGTACGATGGTTATCTTGACCTATTGAAGAATAATTTTAATCCTGGTGTTCTCGATAATCTTATGTGCAGGACATTCTTAAGCGTAGGATATGATGGGCGAGTATATGATTGTGATTTTAATCAGGCTCTGGATCTTGGCATAGAAGATGGCGATGGAAACCCGGTTACGATAGATGAACTCAATGCCGATGGTCTAAGTGGAGGGGATGTCATTCTTGGGGATCATTGCCTAGCATGTACCGCGGGATACGGATCTAGCTGTCAAGGTGTGCTAACCGATAAAGAGGATTCTGATATTAACTGCTGTGATGGCGAGGGTAAAACAGATCCAGAGGCTGTGACCGATAATGTTAAGGAGTATTATGGTAAGGTTCTTAGTGATAGTAAGGATCTTAAGACAAACGCTTGCTGCCCCGTAGACTCTGTATCTGTTGATGAGAGATCAGCGGTTAAGTTAATCGCGCCTGAGGTATTAAATAGATTCTATGGATGCGGATCTCCTATACCACCATTACTAGAAGGTGTAAGGCTTTTGGATTTGGGGAGCGGCACTGGTAAGGATGTATATATCGCCTCTTATCTTGCCGGACCTTCAGGGCATATTATCGGTGTTGATATGACAGATGAGCAGCTTGAGGTTGCGAATAAATATGTGGACTATCATACAGATAAGTTCGGGTATGATCAACCCAATGTTGAGTTTAAAAAGGGTTATATTGAGGATCTGGGAGCCTTAGGCATTGTTGATGACTCTATAGATATAGTGATATCAAACTGCGTTATTAATCTTTCCCCTGATAAAGAGAAGGTCTTTAAAGAGATTTTTAGAATACTTAAACCTGGTGGGGAGTTATATTTTTCAGATGTCTTTACAGGAAGTCGCATGCCAGATGATCTTAAAGATGACCCCGTGCTTTATGGAGAGTGCCTTGGTGGGGCGCTCTATGTTGAGGATTTCAGGAGAGTCATTCGCGCGGCAGGATTTGCTGACTATCGTGTGATATCTAGCCGCAAAATAGATATCCAAAATCCTGATATAGAGAAGAAGGTGGGAACCATAAAGTTCTACTCAATGACGATTAGAGCATTTAAGCTCGATGATATAGAGGATATATGCGAGGATTATGGCCAGGTTGCTACGTATCTGGGTACAATTCCTAATCATCAGCACAAGTTTGCGCTAGATGATCATCATACATTTATTACGAATAAGCCGATGCTTGTATCTGGAAACACAGCGTCAATGCTCTCTAAGACCAGATACACAAAGCATTTTAAGGTAGAGGGAGATAGAGATACCCATTATGGACCATTCGAATGCGGCCCAGCCTATAAGAAAGAAGAAGATGAGAACGCGTCAACAGGCGGAGCCTGCTGCTAAAGATATATTAATTATCTTTGCAAAATACCCAGCGCCTGGTAAGGTAAAGACCCGTCTTGCCAAAGAGATAGGTAAAGAAAAAGCAGCTTTGCTGTATGCCTCTTTTGTTAAAAGCATTGTAGAGAGAACTAGAAGCAGATATTATAAGCAGGTTATCTTTTTTTCCCCTTCAAATAGAAAAAAGGAATTCAAAGATTGGCTTGGGCGCGATATTGAGTTTACTGCTCAAAAGGGCAGTGATCTGGGTGCGCGCATGGCAGATGCTTTTAAAATATCCTTTAGCAAAAATGCCGAGAAGGTAATTATTATCGGAACTGATAGTCCGCATATAGATAATAAGAGAATTGAGCAGGCCTTTAAGATGCTGAGGAAGCACGAGGCTGTTATAGGACCATCGCAAGATGGGGGTTACTACCTGCTAGGTTTAAGCAGATTCACGCCCAAGGTCTTTGGAGGAATCTCATGGTCAACAGATAAGGTCTTCGACCAATCTGTGAATATTTTAGAAAATGAGCGGATTTCGTACTCTATTTTGCCCGCCGGCTTTGATATTGATGTCGCAGGAGACCTTGATAATATAAACCATACTGATCTGGTAAAAAAAGCTTGACGCTAACAAAAATATATGCTAAATTGTATATACAATTATATATACATAATAGAGAACTGACATGAAAGAGATTAAGTGGAATATAGTAAAGAGCGAAAGGCTAAAAAGAACAAGAGGGCTATCTTTTGAAGAAATTATTTCCGTAGAACTTATCGAAGTTAGGAAGCACCCAAAGCGAGCAAGTCAGAACATAATGATTATTAAATAC
>JBHPDT010000059.1:0-12312 GCA_042577545.1 Candidatus Omnitrophota bacterium
CTTGAGCATAAGCAGTCTGGGAAAATGACCGTGGATGTGGTTGAAGAAATAAAAAAAGTTGATAATGAGTATAACAAGATTATTGGTGTAATAGATAATCTAATCAAGTGATATGGCTATATATAGCAAAAATAACAACTACTACATAGACTACTACGCTGGTGGTAGGCGTATAAGAGAAAAGATAGGTCCGAGCAAGGCTTTGGCAGAGACAGTTATGCGTAAACGTAAGGTAGAGATTGCTGAGGGTAAACATCTTGATATACGACGAGAACAGAAGATTAAGTTTGCTGACTTTGCTGATGAGTTTATTGAGATTTATCTTAAGCCTAATCGCAAGGATTGGGAAAAGGCTGAGATTTTTAATGTAAGACGTCTAGAGAAGTTTTTTGTTGGTAAATATCTTTATGAGATAACTCCCCTGCAGGTTGAGAAGTTTAAGATAGAAAGACGCAAAGAAGTAGGTCCTGCTACTACTAATAGAGGATTGTCTTGCCTTAAGTCTATGCTTAACAGGGCTATTACCTGGGGGAGGCTTAAGGGCACTAATCCAGTAAGTAGCATTAAGTTTTTTAAGGAGAATAATACAAGGTTACGCTACTTGGAGAAAGAGGAGATTGTTAAGTTGCTGAAGTGCTGCAGAGGTATTATCAAGCCTATAGTAGTGCTTGCTTTAAATACTGGCATGAGGAGAGGGGAAATCCTCAGCCTTAAGTGGAAGAACATTGATTTTAGGCGAGGGATAATATATCTATTAAAGACCAAGAGTGGCGAGAAAAGAGAGATACCTATTAATGAAGCTGCTAAGACAGCATTGATACGAACAAGGAAACACCCCGAGAGTGCTTATATCTTCTGTGGCAAAGACGGCAATCCATATAAGACAGTAAGAAAATCTTTCTTTACAGCCCTTAAGAAATCTGGTATAGTTAACTTCCGTTTTCACGACCTTAGACATACTTTTGCGTCGCACCTTGTTATGTCTGGAGTAGATTTAAATACTGTTAGAGAGCTTATGGGGCATAAATCTATTGATATGACACTTAGGTATAGCCATCTTTCACCAGACCACAAGAAGCGTGCAGTTGACATTTTAGGCAGGCGAATGGACACTATTTGGACACCAACGCCTCTAAGCGAAAAAGCAGTTCAGCAGCATATTCCTATAACTGTTTGACAATACTGATATTGTAACACACGCGGCTGTAGCTCAGTGGATTAGAGCACTAGTCTACGGAACTAGGTGTCGCAGGTTCGAATCCTGCCAGCCGCGCCAGTTTTCGAAAGGATTCGAACATCAAAAGGGGTTTTAGGGGAAAAAGTATTTTTCCCCTATCGGCGAAGTAAGCATCCCTGCGAAAGGAATAGGAATATTAAGGAAAAACCATCAGGGTTTTTCCTTAAAACCGAACGAAGTGAGGTTGGTTCGAATCCTGCCAGCCGCGCCACCCTGCGTCTATATTGGGTGCGACCATAGATGCAGACTTCGGATGGTAAACCATCCTACGCCTCGAAATGTAAGAAGTTTAAAATGCTTTCCAGGGACGGGTGCTGAGCACGTATTGTCGTGCTCAGCACCCGTCCCTAACCTATATTAATTATGAATGATGAATTTTATATGAAGACAGCGCTTAAAGAGGCGCAAAAGGCATTCGATAAAGACGAGGTACCTATAGGCTGTGTCATTGCTCACCAGGGCAACATCATAGCAAGGGCGCATAATCAGATAGAGACCTTAAAAGACCCGACTGCGCATGCTGAGATGATAGCTATAACACAGGCAGCCTCAGCGATTGAGAGTAAATGGTTGCAAGAGTGCAGTGTATATGTTACTATAGAACCCTGTTTGATGTGCGCTGGAGCGCTGGTTTTAGCGCGCATAAATAGACTTGTGTTTGGAGCGCCTGATTCTAAAACAGGTGCTTTTGGATCTGCGCACGATATATTTCAGGCAAGCCATTTTAATCATAAGTTCGAAATTATCCCAGGCATTTTAGAACCTGATTGCTCTTTTATTATATCTGAATTTTTCAAGACCAAACGAATTATTCAGTAAGTATGTGTGGAGAGGTGGCTGAGTTGGCTGAAAGCGGCTCCCTGCTAAGGAGTCGATCCTATTGCTGGATCCCTGGGTTCGAATCCCAGCCTCTCCGCCATGGTTCGACGCGCTCACTTTGTTCGCTTGCTCACCATGGCTGATCAATTCGCTTGCAGCGAATTGATCGTGTCTTTACTCGTAAAAAATTGTTTAAAAGTAAACTTTTACCAATTTTTAACTCGTAAATCCACGGATAGTCTGGGGAATCTGCGTCGGCCGACAGAAGACAAGGGTCTCCTTGATTTCCCAGCCTCTTGGAATTCATGTTGTGTGAGTAAAGCTTTTTGTTTCAGTTTTTCTCAGTTTTGTTCTTTTAATGATTTATCAATACGCTTGCAGCGAATTGATCGTGTCTTTACTCGTAAAAAATTGTTTAAAAGTAAACTTTTACCAATTTTTAACTCGTAAATCCACGGATAGTCTGGGGAATCTGCGTCGGCCGATAAAAGACAAGGGCCTCCTTGATTTCCCAGCCTCTCCGTTAACTCACAGAGAAACCCATGTCATATATAGTATACGCAAGAAAATGGCGGCCTCAAACCTTCGATGATATAGTAGGCCAGGAGCATGTCACAACCACTCTGAAGAACGCGATCAAACAGGATCGTGTTGCTCACGCCTATATGTTTTCAGGGCCTCGGGGAGTTGGCAAGACAACAACAGCGCGTATACTTGCTAAGGCCCTAAACTGCGGAAAAAATCCTACCCCATCACCATGTAACAAGTGCGACTCATGCAAGGATATCACAGAGGGGAAAAGCCTAGATATTATAGAGATAGACGGCGCTTCAAACCGTGGTATTGATGAGATAAGGAATCTCAAAGAGAATATTAAATTCTCACCTCAGCAGGCAAGGCTTAAGATATATATAATTGATGAAGTTCACATGCTTACGCCAGAGGCGTTTAACGCGCTTCTTAAGACTCTTGAAGAGCCTCCTCAGCATGTGAAATTTATATTCGCGACTACCGCTATTCATAAAGTCCTCCCTACTATTTTATCTAGGTGCCAGCGTTTTAACTTTAGACGTATATCAAGTAAAGATATAGCAGACAAGATAAGGTCCATTGCTAAGAAAGAGAAGATCTCAATCGAGGATGAGGCTCTTCTGACTATAGTAAGATCTGCCTCGGGCAGCATGAGGGATGCTGAGTCACTGCTCGATCAGATGGCGTCGTTTTGCAAGAATAAGATAACAACCAAAGATACAGATCTTGTGCTTGGTGTTATAGGGCAAGACAGGGTCTTTGAGCTTGCTCAGTATATAGTAAATAAGGATGCGGCGGGAGCTATTAAATTTATTAACAAGATAATAGATGAGGGTATAGATCCTGAGCAATTTCTTTTAAGTCTGATAGAGTATTTCAGGTCCATATTGATTATTAAAGAGGCAAAGGCTCTGGCAGGTTCTCTTGATCTTACAAAGGATGAGATAAAGAGAAGAACGCAACAAGCGCAATCCCTTGTTGCTGCCGATATAATGTATATACTTTATAGTCTCGTAAATACAAATTACACCATGAGGAGTTCACCTTCTCCAAAGATTGCTCTTGAGCTTCTGGCGGTTAAGTTGAGCCAGAAGGAGTCTATGGTTTCACTTGATGAGATCATGCAAAGGTTATCCGCTCTTGAGAAAGAGATAGCCTCCAAGATAAAGAATGGTAGCGCTTTCTCAAAAATAACTTACCCAAAACAAGAGATTAATCCAAAAAATAATAATGTTGCGCCCCAAAAAATTGTCGAAGATTCAAGCAAGGACGATCAGGATATACCATTACCGGCAGAAGAGATTTCAAGTTCTCCGGAGTCCCAGACTATGATGTATAAGATAAAAGACGCAATACCACAGGTAATAAAGAGTATAAAACAGGAGAAGATCTATATAGCTTCATGCCTAAGCGAGGGTAAATTAGTAGGATTTAGGAATAATACTATTATCATAGGTTTTCCAAAGAACAATACATTTCACAAGGAGAGCCTTGAGAAAGCGCAAAATAAAAAAATAATAGAAGAGCACTTTTTTAATGCCACAAATATGCGGGTAAGCGTCGAGTTTGTTATTAAGGATGGAGAAGAGAACGCGTCATCCCCTGATGAGTCATCCGGCGTTGACCAGGATAAGGCGCCTAAAAGTACGCTTAAGAAAGTTTTGGCTGAGCCTATTATCAAGAGCGCTCTTGATATATTTGATGGAAATGTCATGAAGTTCTTTTGAAATGAGCACATGACTTACGGAGTGCAAAGCACGACGTAAGTCATAAGTGCGAATTTCATCCTGATCCGCCTAAGGCGGGGAAGGATCTCAGGCAAGGGGTTACCCCTAATGGAAAAATATACAAAATCAATGTCTCAGCTAATCCAGGGCCTTAAAAAGATGCCTGGGATAGGACCAAAGAGCGCTGAGAGAATAGCTTTTCATGTATTAAGACTGCCTCATAGTGAGGCGCGATCGCTAGCTCATTCTATACTTAAGGCAAAAGAGTCTATTAAGTTCTGCAGAATATGCGGGAACCTGAGCGAAGAGGTAAATTGCGCTATTTGTAGCAATGCCCAAAGGGAGAAGGACCAGATCTGCGTTGTAGAGCAGCCGACAGATATTGTAGCAATTGAAAAATCAGCTGCCTACAAGGGGCTATATCATGTATTGGGCGGCTCTCTTTCGCCCCTAGATGGCGTTGGGCCCCAGAATATCAGGATATCAGAGTTGCTTGCGCGCATAAAGATAACAAAGCCAAAAGAGGTTATAATTGCTACAGACTCTGACTCAGAAGGGGAGACCACAGCATTATATTTATCAAGGCTTCTTAAGAAAGAAAAAGTAAAAGTTACCCGCATAGCTTATGGCTTGCCAATGGGAAGTAATCTGGAATATGCAGACCAGGTGACCGTGGCTAAGGCTTTAAATGGTAGGGGCGAAGTCTAGGGTTTTTCTTGACATAGCAGGCTCTTTTTAGTATATTAATCCCTTAACAAAAGGAGATGGGTGTGAAAGAGTATAAATTTTTGAAAGTTGCACGTACTATTTTTAAGGTACTTGCGTGGCTTATACTGGCAATAGCCATTGTGATAGGCGTAATAGTGCTTATTACGGGTGGTTCTGGTGTGCTTGCGCCTGATGGTACTATAATCCCTCAAACACCCCGCTTAGCAGGACTTTTATTCATGGCAATGGGCGCCTTTTATTTTCTGATACTATTTGCTTTATCAGAGATAATAGGTATACTGCTTGATATAAAGACTTCCTGCAAACCCAGTATTTAACAATAGAAAGAGGAATAAAAGATATGTTAGAGGTACGCTGGCATGGACGTGGCGGCCAAGGGGCTAAGACTGCTGCCCAATTTTTGGCTGAAACAGCATTAGATTCTGGTAAGTATATTCAATCTTTCCCAGAGTATGGGCCTGAGAGAGCAGGAGCCCCCATAAGGGCCTTTACAAGAATTGATGAAACTCCAATAACCATACATTCTCCAGTCAAAAATCCCGAGGTTGTAGTAGTGATAGATCCTACTCTTGTAAGTAGTATCAATGTTACTGACGGTTTGGCAGAGGATGGAGTTCTTCTGGTTAACTCACCAGAGGATCCAAAGGCGATAAGAGAGAAGCTCGGCTTTAATAAAGGTACGGTGGCTACTGTTGACGCGACTAAGATATCGCTTGAGACACTAGGCATACCGATGCCCAACACACCAATGATAGGAGCGCTTCTTAAGACAAAGCCCATTGTTGATATAGAGATGCTTAAGGAGAAGATAAAGAATAAGTTCTTAAAGAAGATAGGCGAAGAGAAGACAAACGCAAATCTTGAGGGCATAAAGAGAGCTTATGAGGAGACAAAGATAGGATGAATAAGCGAAGTGAGCAAAGCGAACGAAGTCCTGAGCAAGCGACCGAACGAAGTCCTGAGCAAGCGAAGCGCGTCGAAGGAAAAAAAGGTTGGAAAGATATCCCCATAGGCGGAATGATAGATAGGCCTGGCACAGCAAGAGAGTATAAGACAGGCGATTGGCGGACATTTAAGCCGGTTGTTGACAAGGAAAAATGTATAAATTGTCTTCAATGCTGGATATATTGTCCTGATTCAAGTATAAATGTTAAAGACCAGAAGATGGAAGGTTTCGACTATGACCATTGCAAAGGATGCGGCATATGTTCTTCTATCTGTCCGGTAAAATGTATTAAGATGGAGAAAGAATAATCTATGGCAAAACTTATACCATTAACAGGAGATCAGGCAGCTGCTGAGGCGATGCGTCAGATCGAACCAGATGTAGTAGCGGCCTATCCTATTACTCCCCAGACAGAGATAGTGATGACCTTCTGTCAATTTGTAGCCGACGGCAGAGTCAGCACTGAGCTGATTCCTGTTGAGTCAGAGCATAGCGCTATGAGCGCGTGTGTAGGCTCAGCTGCAGCAGGGGCGCGAACCATGACAGCAACTTCCGCAAACGGCCTAGCTCTTATGTGGGAGATACTTTACATAGCATCATCTACTCGTTTACCGATAGTGATGCCTGTAGTAAACAGGGCCTTATCCGGTCCTATTAATATTCATTGTGACCACTCAGATACTATGGGAGCGCGTGATTCAGGGTGGCTGCAGATATATTGTGAAAACGCTCAAGAGGTCTATGAGAATATTATTATGGCTGTACGTATTGCTGAGCACAAAGGCATACTTACACCTATGATGGTATGTCAGGATGGTTTTATAACAAGTCACGCTGTTGAGGGAATTGATAAATTTGATGACGCTCTTGTTAAGAAGTTTATTGGAGAGTATAAGCCCGCTGTTACAACGTTACTCGATACAGATCATCCTGTAACATATGGTCCTTTAGATCTTCAGGATTTCTATTTTGAGCATAAGCGCCAACAGTCAGAAGGTATTAAGAATGCTCTTGTTGAGATTCCCAAGATAATGGATGAGTTCAATAAGACATTCAACAGAAATCACGACATAGTTGATGAGTATAAGCTAGATGACGCTGAAGTAGCAATTGTAGTTTTAAGTTCAACCGCGGGAACTACTAAGGCTGTTGTAGATGACCTAAGAAAAGAGGGCCTGAAGGTAGGTTTACTCAGACCATGTTTATTTAGGCCATTCCCATCCGAGAGGATAGCTAAGGCGCTTTCAGGAGTAAAGGTAGCGGCTGTGTTAGATAGAAGTGAGTCATTTTCAAACTGCGGTGGACCGCTCTTTAATGATATAAAGTCAGCGATGTATGATTCAGACAAAAAACCTATACTTGTTGATTATATATTTGGATTAGGCGGCAGGGATATATTTAAAGAAGATATCGCAAATGTATATAAAGAGATCTTAGATATTGCCAAATCCGGCAAGGTCAAAAATCAGGTCACATTTTTAGGGGTAAGGGAATAATGGCAAATATAAAAGAACTTTCTAAATTACCAGAACATTTAGGTCCAGGACATAGGTTATGTTCAGGATGCGGAGCGTCTATTGCGGTTAGACAGATATTAATGGGAGCAGGTACATCACCCATAGTGGTTGGCAGCGCGACAGGATGTCTTGAGGTTGCGACAACTATCTATCCATATACCGCGTGGAATACACCATTCATCCATAATGCTTTTGAAAATTCCGCAGCTACAATGAGCGGTGTTGAGACAGCATACAGGGCGCTTAAGAAAAAGGGAAAGATAAAAAAGGATATAAAATTTATCGCCTTTGGCGGAGACGGTGGAACATATGATATCGGGCTTCAATCCTTATCAGGAGCCTTAGAGCGAGGACATAACTTTGTATATGTCTGTTATGATAATGGCGCGTATATGAACTGCCTGAGCAGGTCATCAATCATAATGACCAAAGAAGGCGCCAAAAATATAACCGATATAAAGGTAGGCGATGAGGTTTACGCGTTTAATCAGACTACCCATGAGTTGGTGCTCAAGCAGTGCAGCGGCGTATTCGATAACGGCGTTAAGGATGTCTTTGAGCTGAAGACCCTGCATCATACTATTAGAGCAACTGGAAATCATCCCTTCTTGGTTCTCAAAAGAAACGGGCGGGGGCGTACAAATACTTTTGAATGGAAGATGCTTGAAGATGTAAAACTGGGAGATGAAATAGTTGCCTTGAAACAATTGAATACAACAGAACCGCAGAAGTTTGATTTTACAAAGGTTCAAAAAGGTGACTATAAAGTAAATAAGATAAATGATATAAATATCCCAGAAAAATCAAGTCCGGGCCTTATGAAATATTTGGGCTTATATGTTGGTGATGGCTGGATAAGGCCGCAAAAGGGTGAAACAGGGTTTGCTATTCCAGAGGAAACGCTGGCACGGAAAGAATTGCTTAATCTGCACGCGTCATATTTTGGCAATAGTCTAAAGTCAGATTCTATGTATGTATATATAAACTCTGTGAACCTTTCACGTTTTATAGACAGCCTCGGGTTTAACAAAGGAGCGAAAAACAAAACTATACCTGGCTGGGTATTTACTTTACCAAAGGAGGAAAAAGAGGCTTTTATTGAAGGGTTGATGCTTTCTGACGGATACAAATTAGGTAAGAGCTACAGGTATGTTTCAGCAAGTACCGATCTACTTAAGACGCTTAGGCTCTTATTGCAGACTATGGATTATAGAGTAGGAGGCATTCATCGGCAAACGAAAGAAAAAGGAACTATTTGCGTTAAGAGGCCTCTTCTTAAAACATCTGAATATGGATATGTATGTTTTAGTAAACCCAAAGGTTGTGATACGGAAAAATATCTACCACAAAGCAAATACAGGAACTTTCTAGTAGATAATGAGTACTTTAGTACCGAAAAAGTGCAAAGTGTTATTTGCGTCGGACCTGAGCCAACACTCGATCTACGAGTTGAGGATGAACATAATTTTATTGCGGATGGTATAGTAGTTCACAATACAGGTATCCAGCGTTCAGGAGCTACCCCAACAGGCGCGTCAACGACTACGGCACCTGCAGGTAAGGAGAGCTATGGTAAGCCGCAGAACAGAAAAGACCTAACAGCTATTGTAGCAGCTCATAATATACCCTATGCCGCGCAAGGTTCTATATCTCACTGGAACGATCTTATTACAAAGTCTCAGAAGGCTTTTGAGGTTGAGGGCCCGGCATTTATAAATGTATTAGCTCTTTGCCATCGCGGCTGGAGATACGCTCAAGAGAATGGCGTGGCACTAGCGAAGACAGGTGTAGATACCTGTTTTTGGCCGCTATATGAAGTCACAAATGGTAAAGAATACAAGTTAAATTATAAGCCCAAAGAGAAGAAGCCTATTACAGAGTGGCTTAAGCCTCAAGGAAGATTCAAGCATCTATTTAAGCCTGGAAACGAAGCAATATTGCAGCAGATCCAGGATAATGTAGATCTTGAGTGGGTGCATGTTCTTAAGAAGTGCGGAGTAGAATAACAGGTCGTTGTATACAATTTCAATGATATGTCATTCCGAAGTTCCGGGACGACGAAACAATCTCTAATACATGGGTAGTCCGCACATCAACTGTTCCATTGTTCTTTATATAGAGCGTTCTTTAACGCTCCTCGGTAGCTCAGTTGGTGGAGCGCGTGGCTGTTAACCACTAGGCCGCTGGTTCGAGTCCAGCCCGAGGAGCCAGTTTGGACGAGAGGGCCCTTTGACTAATAAGTCGAAGGGCTTTCTGTATGTGGGATAAAGAGTTGCGTCATTTAGGGTGCAGTTCGATAATATAACATTGAGCAATTTACGTCTTTCAGCCCTATTTTGCTTAACATATAGAGAATACGCACGGTTAGCGAGTTCTAATATATGAACACCCTGTGTAAGATAATTTATATCAGCCCTTTTATGTCGCTCCACCTTGTCTGATATATCATCTAATTCTTCCTGCCATTCATTAAATTTATCTTGATAGAATTTTTCTGGGATCTTGCCATCCAACTTATCGATATACATTTGGTCCAAGCGTTTCTTTAAGAGGCTGTAGCGGCCATTTAAAGCCGAAATTTGCCTATTGTGGTAAACGATCTCATCTTTATGGCTGGACATAAGAGATTGTTTGATTAAATCTACCATATCACTCGTTATTTGTATATCCTTGACTAAAGCTGCAAACATCTCATCCAATTTTTCTTCTCTTATATAATCCTTGCTATCACATTTGGGGTTGTGGTGCGTGCAATGATAATATATATATTTTCTTTTCTTAATCTCTGCTGTTATAGCACATCCACATTTACCACAAGCCATTAGTCCCGTATATGCGAAGTTTCTTTTAGTCTGCTTGGGCCTATTTTGACCCTGAAAGACTTCCTGAACTATATTATATAGATCTTTAGTTATAATAGGAGGATGGCTGCCGGTATATAATTTACCGCACCATAGAAAATCACCATAGTATATAGGGTTTTTGAGTATTTGATGTATGCAGGATTTGTGTACTTTGTTGCCTTTCTTGCTACGCAAACCTTCATCGTGAGCAATCTGAGTCAGGTGTTTCAAAGAATAACTACCCGTAGCGTACAATCTAAATAATTTCTGTATAATAGGGCCCTTTTGATCATCGATTTCTAAGAACCGGAAAGTTCTATTTCCTTCTTTTTTCTCAGCATTTCTGTAGCCAAAGGGAGCGAAGGAGGGATAATATCCTTGCTCAGCCTTTTCTAGCATACCCTTACGAGTTTCCTCTGATAAATTATCAATATAATTCTTGGCCATCAGAACTTTAATGCCGTGGATAAATTTTTGATGGGATCTGGAGTCCTTGTTTAGAATCTCATTCTCCTTAACGAGATGTATTGTGCGATTTAGCTCATCAATGGTAACGTAATCCTTGAAATTTCTATACAATCGGTCTGTTTTTTCGACAAGAATATGCTGAATGTCTGCATTTGCCTGAAGGAAGTCTACCATATGCTGAAATTTTTCTCTGCCAGACTGCTTTGCTGTCTCGATGGCTTCAAAAACTTTCACAACCCTGAAGTTACATCTTTTAGCATATTCTCTAAGAAGCTTCAGCTGAGCTTCAGGAGAGAAGCCATCCTCTTTTTGCTCCTTGCTTGATACTCTAAAATATATTAAACATTTATCCATATTTTTCTCTTAGTTTGTATATTATACATATATAGTTGTGATATGTATATAATTTTTGCTCTACTGGCACACCTCTCTGTGGGCCAGTAGCCATCTCCCCCTTTTATCCCCCTCTATAGCTAGTCTCTCATCAGACTCTATCGCCTAAGCAAGATCTTTAGCTGAGATTAAGATAGCGTAAGATATATCAAAACTACTATATAAGATTTACCTTATATCAATATACCCTACGCTATCTTATCTAAGTATATTATCTTACCAAGTTAACAAAGTACTTTGTTTTATTGCCGCTGCCAGTTTTTCTGATGGATATAAGAGAGCCTTCGGGTATATCAGCCATTTGCTGTGCCAAGCTCCGAGAACCTCTATCCCAATTTTGCTGTGTGCCATCGACGTCAAGCACATAGCGCATGCATTGTGTTTTGCCGTTATCAAACCGATTTGGTATTACTTCAGCGCTAAGATATGTTACTTGTCGCTCAACATCATCTGGCAGAACAAAATATTTTGAGTTTTTATTTACAAAATCATTTAATGTGTCTTTGCTATCCATGATAAATCCTCCTGATTCGTTTTCAGTACTTTCTCATCAATCAATATCTGTGCAAGGCTCGTAATGCATATTATCCGTCTTATGCCTGCCAGTTGTTTTTTGAGTCAAGCCTTCAATTTTTCTACGTATAGCCATTTTTAAATCTAAACTCACATCCCTGTTAATTGGATAGTAAACATTTACAATTTTTCCATGAGGCAAGGAGAGAGTAGGAAACGCCAAGTGAAAATCACTACCGTCAGGAAGTGTGTATACGCTTATACAATCCAACTTGAGCTTATCATCAAACACACAGGATGCTATTCCAATTACACCTTTTTGGTTAGGGTGTAGAGGATAGAACGTTACTTCTGCTACTTTTGTTTTTTTCATTCAGAACCTCCTCAGCTTGCCAATGTTGCAACAGGCTAAAAAAGGAGAGTATGCTACCCTCAATTTGGTTAATACTTTCTTTGGGCAGTGGTTTATCATAGATCTTACACCACCTATCTGCAATACTCTCCTTTTTATTCATAATGTAAATTGTTTAGTGAATTAACCTGTCATATATTGTTATAACTTATTACCTAATATAACGATATAGAATAT